>JAABRV010000100.1 GCA_011390735.1 Trueperaceae bacterium
GCGAGCGTCAGGCGGCAGTGGTTCGACTGCACCGCGCCGACGGTGATCAGCGTGTCGGCGCCCTGCGCCAGGGCGTCCGCGACCAGGAACTCGAGCTTGCGCGTCTTGTTCCCCCCGGCGGCGAGGCCGAGGAGGTCGTCGCGCTTGACCCACAGCTCGGGTCCGCCGAGGGCGGCGGAGAGCGCCGGCAGCGGCTCGAGCGGCGTGGGGTTCGGCGTGTAGCGGCGGCGGGGGAAGCGGGCGAGATGCATGGATCGCCTCCTGGATTGGATTGCCCCAGGATACGCCCGGGTAGGTGGGACGGGCCGCCGTCACCCCCCCGGCGCCCGTGGCGTTCTAGACTGCGCTTCCCGGAGGTCTTCGCCGCCATGACCCCAGCGCCCGCCCCCGTCGCCCCGCACCCGGTCGTCCCCGCCGGCCCGCTGCCGCGCAACCCCGGCATGCCGCTCGACCTCGACTGGGTCGCCGCGGTGCGCGTCGACCGCTCGGCCGCCGAGCGGCGCGCCGCCACCCTCACCACCCGCCGCAGCGTCAAGGCCGACGCGCAGGCCGGCTGGCTGCTCAAGGCCATCACCCTGATCGACCTCACCACCCTGGCGGGCGACGACACCCCGGCCCGGGTCCGGCGGCTGTGCGCCAAGGCGCGCGCTCCCGTGCGCCCCGACCTGCTCGCCGCGCTCGGGATGGAGGGCGTGCCGCTCACGACCGGCGCGGTGTGCGTCTACCACGCGCTGGTGCCCGCGGCGGTCGCCGCCCTCGAGGGCAGCGGGGTGCCGGTGGCGGCGGTGTCGACCGGCTTCCCGGCGGGCCTGACCCCGCTCGAGACGCGCCTGGCGGAGATCCGCGCGTCGGTGGCCGCGGGCGCCGAGGAGATCGACGTCGTCATCCACCGCGCGCAGGCGCTCGCGGGCGACTGGCCGGCGCTGTACGACGAGCTCCGCGCCTTCCGCGAGGCGTGCGGACCCGCGCACCTCAAGGTCATCCTCGGCACCGGCGAGCTCGGCACGCTGCGCACGGTGGCGCGGGCGTCGCTGGTCGCGATGATGGCCGGCGCCGACTTCGTCAAGACGTCCACCGGCAAGGAGCCCGTCAACGCCACGCTGCCCGTGTCGCTGACGATGGCGCGCAGCGTGCGGGCGTACGCCGAGCGGACCGGCCACGCCGTCGGGTTCAAGCCCGCCGGCGGCATCCGCACCGCCAAGGACGCGCTCGCCTGGATGATCCTCATGCGCGAGGAGCTCGGCCGGCGCTGGCTGGAGCCCGACCTGTTCCGCTTCGGCGCCAGCGGGCTGCTGGGCGACATCGAGCGGCAGCTCGAGCACCACGTCACCGGCCGCTACGCGGCGCTGCATCGGCAGCCGCTGGCATGAGCGGGCGCCACGGCGGGCGCGATCGCCCGCGCACCGGCGCCGAGGACCCGGGCCCGGCGTGGGACGGCGATCCCGCGCCCCCGCACGCGTTCGCGCTGCGGCTCGGCGACGAGTTGGCGCTGCGCCTGCGCGAGCGGCACCATGCCCGCGAGCTGTACGAGCGCATCGATGCCGAGCGCGACCACCTCGTCGCCGGGACCCTGACCTGGGCCCGCGACACGACCCTCGAGGACGCCGAGCGCATGGTCGTCCGGCCTGGACCAGTTCCGTCGCGGGGACGGCTGGCAGGCCGACCTCTGCTGGCGCGGCCGCCCCATCGGGTCGCTGGGCCTGCACTTCCTCGACGGCCCCGGCGGCAGCACCGAGGTCGGCTACTGGATCGAGCGAGCCTGCGAGGGCCGAGGACTCGTCACCCGCGCGATGCGCGGGCTGCACCGACACTTCTTCGAGGGCCGCGGGTTGGATCGCGTGGCGATCGGCGCCGTGCGCGGCAACGACCGCTCCGAGGCCGTGGCGCGACGCCTGGGGTACCGGCCCGAGGCCGTGTTGCGGCACGCGCTGCTCGTGGGCGACGACCCCGGCGACCTGGCGTTCTACGGACTGCTGCGCTCGGAGTGGGCGGCCGACGGCGGGGGCGGCCGGGACCCGCTGCCGCTGCCGCGCTTCGCGCTGCGGGTCGACGACGAGCTGGAGCTCGGGCTGCTGGAGCGCGCCGATGCGGACGCCCTGCACGCGCTGATCGAGCGCAACCGCGAGCGCCTGGCGCGCTGGCTCCCGTGGGCCGAGTCCCAGACGCTGGAGGGGACGCGCGGCTTCATCGAGGGGCGCGCGCTCGCCGCGATCGCCCAGGCCGACGGCTTCGAGATCGGCGTCTGGTGGCGCGGGCGGCTCGTCGGCATGGTCGGCATCCACGCCGTCCGTCGTCACCCGCGGCGCGGTTCGATCGGCTACTGGCTGGCGGCCGAGGCCGAGGGGCACGGGCTGATGGCCCGGGCGGTGCGCGCCGTGGTGGCCAAGGGCTTCGACGACCTCGGCTTCGAGCGGCTCGACATCCGGGCCGACGTCGACAACGCCCGCAGCCGCGCGCTGCCCGAGCGGCTCGGCTTCCGCCACGAGGGCGTGCTGCGGCGCGCGTTCTTCGACGGGCGGAGGTATGCCGACCAGGCGGTCTATGGGCTCTTGAGCGACGAATGGAGTTCGCGAGTCACGCCTCGCGGCCAACGGGTCGCGTAGCATGCGCCCAAGCACGCGCCCTGCCCGGGGTGCGCCTGAGGAGGAGCGTCATGACGAGGTTCTACGCACGTGTGGCCGCCGCATTGGTGGTGGCCCTGTCGGCGGCCGCCTGCGCCCCGTTGTCCCGTGGGGTGGGCGCCGGCGAGGCGACCGGCCTGGTGACGCTGCCGAGCGGCGAGGTCTGCGGTTACGCCGGCGACGGGGCGACGCTGGCGTTCGACGGGTTGCGCCTCTCGTGGACCTGCGAGGTGGCGCCGTCCGGCCCGCGCGGCCTCTTCGGCGAACCCGTCGTCCTGGGCGACACGAACGTCTCGTGGCGCATCGGGTCCACGGCGCGGCGCGGCGACGGCGGTGGCTTCGAGCTGGCGCGGCTCGAGAGCGTCGACGCCCGCGTCGTGCGCTTCACGACGGTCACCGGAAGCAGCTGTGCGTTCGCCGGCGAGGGCGCGACGCTGGCCTTCGGTGGCGACCGGGTGAACTACACCTGCGATGGCGACGAGGTCGCGGTCGGCCCGCTGGCGGGCGACGCTCGTGGGCTGAGCGCCACGATCGGGACGCTCGAGGCCGGTGACGACGGGTTCGCTCTGCGGCGGCCGCGCAGCGTCCGGATCCGCACGGTCGAGCTGCAGGACCCGAGCGCGGCGGCGCCGACGGCACCGGTCGTCACGGTGACGGCGCCCGCGGGCGAGGCGAAGGAGACCGCCGAGACCGGCCCCGACGAGACGACCGCCGCCGAGGCCGACCACGCGCCGCTCCTGGGCACCACCTGGGCGCTCGAGCGCATCCTGTTCATGGACGACAGCGAGCTGCTGCCCGTCGAACCGGCCGACTACACGTTGACGCTCGGCGCCGACGGCAGCGCGGCCCTGCAGGTCGACTGCAACCGCGGCATCGGGCGCTTCGAGCTCGACGACGCCAGCCTGAGCTTCTCGCCGTTCGCCACGACGCGGGCGTTCTGCGGCCCTGGCTCGCTCGAGGAGCGCTACCTGGAGCAGATCGCCATCGTCGTGTCGTACGCCTTCGAAGACGGCGCGCTGGTGTTGGCCACGTCGATGGACTCGTCGCTGCTCTACTTCCGCCCGCTGGACTGAACCGCCTCGCGGACGTCCCGCCGACGGGTCCTGGCGGCGAGCCGTGGGCGTCCGAGCGCTCGTGGGTCGCCCGGACCCTTGGGCGGACGGCGCCGACGCGGCTACCATGGCGGGGGCGTCGCACCCATCCCGCTCGTACGGGAGGCGCGGCGCGGCTTCCGGGAGGTTCTGCGCATGTCCAACCGTCCATCTGCCCACCTGCGTGGGTGGCTCATCTCGTTCCTCGTCGCGATCGTCGCGTTCGCCGGCGCCTCCCCTCAGGTGCGGGTCGCGTCCGACCTCGGCGACGTCTTCGCCGCCCTGGCGGAGGCCTACCCCGGCCCGCGGCCGCAGGCCGTCGAGGCCGGCGCACAGCTGCAGCTGCAGCGCGGGGAGGTCGCGCTGCGCGACCTCGACAGCGTGGTCGTCGTGCCCGGCGTCACCCTGTCGCTGCTCGCCGACGACGCCGAGGCGCGCGCCTTCCAGCGCTTCGCCACCTCGCCCGCCGGCCAGCGGGCGCTCATCGCGGCCGGGTTGCTCCCCGACCGCGTCACGCTCGTCGACCAGGGCGGGCGCGAGCTGACGATCGCCCAGCCCGTCGAGCGCCTGGCCAGCCCCTACTCGCTGGCCACCTACCTGGCGTACGGCGTGGGGGCGGGCGACCGGGTGGTCGCCGCCGGCTTCCTCGGCGCGCGCGACCCCGATGGCATCGCCGCCATGACCCGCATCGACCCGCGCTTCCCCGACCTCGTCGCGTTCGCCTCCCAGGAGACGACCAACGTCGAGGCGATCGCGGCGCTCGCGCCCGACGTCGTCTTCGCCTCCGCACGCTCCGAGTGGATCGAGTCGGTCGAGGCGATCGGCGTCCCCGTCGTCGTCTTCGACGGCGAGTCGCGGGCGCAGTTGATCGGCGCCATGCGCCTGGTGGGCGCGCTGTTCGGCCCGGACGCCGCGGCCCGCGCCGAGGCCTGGGTGGCGTACTACGACGGGATCGTCGACCAGGTGGTGGCCTTCACCTCCGTCCTCGACGAGCTGCCGCAGGTGCTGTTCACCGGCACCGAGCGCACCCGCGTCGCCTCCGGCGAGATGTACCAGTCGTTCCTCGTGGCGGCCGCCGGCGGCGTCAGCGTCACGGCCGGGCTCGGCGGCTTCTGGAACGACGTCGGCGTCGAGCAGGTGATCGGCTGGTCGCCCGAGGTCGTGCTGGTGCCGCCCTACGGCCGGGCCTCGGTCGAGGCCGTGCTCGACGACCCGACCTGGCGGACCGTCCCCGCGGTGCGCGACGGGGCGGTCTACCGCATGCCCAAGCTCGTGGCGCCCTGGGACACGCCCGTGCCCGACTCGGTCCTGGCGCTGGTGTGGCTCACCGAGGTGCTGCACCCCGGCCTCGTCGGGCTCTCGTGCGTCGACGAGACGACGTTCTTCTACCGCCGCTTCTACCAGTACGACATCAGCCCGGAGGAGGCCGCTGGCCTGTGCAGCCGCTGAGCCTGGGCGCGGCCCGCGGGGGTGAGCTTGGCCGCTGAACCCGCCCAGCGTGCCCGCGGGCTCGGCCGGGCACCCGTGGGTCCACGCTGGGCGCGCCTGGCGCTGGCCGCGGGTCTGGTGTCGCCGTTCCTGTTCGCCGTGGTCGCCCTCGGCCTCGGCTACTACCCGATCCCCGTCGTCGACGTCGCCCGTTCGCTGTTCTCTGCCGCGGTTCCCGCCGCGGCCGACGGCGTGCCCGAGGTCGCCCGGCTGCTGGTGCTCGAGGTGCGACTGCCGCGGGTGCTCGCGGCCCTGCTCATCGGCGCCGCGCTGGCGGTGACCGGCGTCGTCTTCCAGGGCATCTTCACCAACCCCCTGGTCGACTCGAACCTGCTGGGCGTGACCTCCGGGGCGGGCTTCGGCGCCGCGCTGGCGCTGCTGCTCGGGGGCGGCACGGTGTGGGTCCAGGCGGCGGCCTTCGGCTTCGGGCTGCTGGCGGTCACGCTCGCCTTCCTCGGCTCGCGCCTCTACCGCACGGCGCCGATGATCGTGCTCACCCTCATGGGCATCCTCGTCGGGTCGCTGTTCGGCTCCCTGACGTCGCTGCTGAAGTACGTCGCCGACCCGCTCGATGCCCTGCCCGCGATCACCTTCTGGCTGCTCGGCGGCCTGACGGGCGTCGGCTGGGGCGACGTGCCGGCGCTGCTGACCCTCACCGGCGTGGGCGCCGTCTTCTTCTTCCTCGTGCGCTGGCGCCTCAACGTGCTGTCGCTCGGTGACGCCGAGGCGACCGCCCTCGGCATGCGGCCGCTGCGCATGAAGTTCGGCCTCATCGTCGTCGCCACGCTGATGACCGCCATCGCCGTCTCGGTGGGGGGCGTGATCGGCTGGGTCGGGCTGGTGGTGCCGCACGCCGCGCGCATCGTCGTCGGCCCGGACCACCGCCGGCTCGTGCCGATGTCGCTGGCGCTCGGCGCCACCTTCCTGCTGCTGATCGACACCGTGTCCCGCACGCTGCTGCCGTCCGAGGTCCCGCTCGGCGTGCTGACGGGCCTCATCGGCGTGCCGATCCTGGTCGTGCTGCTGCGCCGCAACCGGACGGGGTGGTGACGTGGCGCGATTGACCGCCTCGGGCATCGAGTTCGCCTACGTCGCCGGCAAGCCGGTGGTCCAGGACGTGTCGGTGGCGGTCGACGCCGGCGAGGTCGTGTTCCTGCTCGGCCACAACGGCAGCGGCAAGAGCAGCCTGCTCGGCTGCCTCGCCGGGGTGCACCGGCCGTCGTCCGGCCGGGTGTTGCTCGACGGCGAGGACGTGCACGCCATGAGCGCCCCCGCCCGCGCGCGGCGCCTCGGCATGATCCCCCAGCTGCACGTGGCCGCGTTCGCCTACGACGTGCTCGAGGTGGTGCTGATGGGCCGCGCCCCGCACCTGGGCACCTTCGCGGCGCCGGGCGCGGAGGACGAGGCGATCGCGCTCGACGCGCTCGCGCTGGTGGGGCTCACCGACTTCCGCGACCGCCGCTACACCGAGCTCAGCGGCGGCGAGCGCCAGCTGGTGATGGTCGCCCGCGGCCTCGCCCAGCGCTGCGACGTCCTGTTGATGGACGAGCCCGACGCGCACCTCGACCCACGCAACCAGTTCCGCGTGCTCGAGGTCGTCTCCGACCTGGCGCGCCAGCGGGGCCTGGCGGTCGTCATCGCCTCGCACGCCCCCAACAGCGCCCTGATGTTCGCCGACCGCGTCCTGCTGCTGCGCCACGGCCGCACGCTGGCCATGGGCGGCGTGAACGAGACGCTCGACGAGGAGCGCCTGACTGCCGCCTACGGCATGCCGACCGAGGTCGTCACCAAGGTCGTCGCCGGCCGCCGCGTGCCGCGCGCCATCCTGCCCCGACGCATCGACCGCGTCGCGGACGAGGTCGACACCATCGCCGTGCACCGGGCGGACGTCGAGCGACCCGGCACCCTGCTCGACCGGGTGTTCGCCGCCGGTGCCAAGCGGCCGCAGCGGCTCGTCGTCACCGGCGCCCGCGGCACCGGCAAGAGCCTGTGGTGCGCGGCGGTCGCGGAGGCGGCCCGCGCGCGCGGCCTGCGGGTCGCGGGCGTGTCGTCGCCGGCGGTGATCGAGGGCGGCCGCAAGACGGCCATCGACCTCGTCGACCTCAGCACGGGGGAGCGGCGGCGGTTGGCCGAGGTGCGCCGCGCCGACGAGCCGGGGACGGCCACCCAGCGCTGGCGCTTCGCGGAGCCCGCGCTCGCCTGGGGCAACGAGGTCCTGCGCGCCGCGACCGAGGGGCCCGGCGCCGACCTGTTGCTGGTCGACGAGCTCGGCCCGCTCGAGTTCGTGCGCGGCGAGGGCTTCCTGGCGGGGCTGGCGGCGGTGGACGCCCGGCGCTATGCCGTCGCGCTCGCCGTGGTGCGCCCGGCCCTGGTCGACGAGGCGCTGCGGCGCTGGCCGGACGCGCTGGTGGTGGACGTCGAGGACTGAGTGTCTTTGGGCGCCCTGCGGGCGCCCAAAGACCATGGCTTCCGGCCGGAGGCCGGAAGCCCATCCGGCCGTCGCATCCACCTACGCCAATCTCGCCGTGGAACGGGCCTCCCGGCATTGACACCCTCGGCCCCGCCCGCCTAGACTCGGCAGAACATGACCAATGCATCGTCTATTCCCCAATTCGGCGATGACGTTGGTCGGGCCCCGTTCGGTGAGGGGCCGGGAGGGGTCGGCGGATGACGCAATCGACCGGCTACGCGATCACGGCATTGGGCCACGTGGCGGCCATGGGCGACCAGCCCCTGCTCATCAAGGACATCGCGGAGGCCACCGGCCTGCCGCATCCCTACCTCGCGAAGATCGTCCACACGCTGGCGCGGCGCGGCCTGGTGACCACCCGACGCGGCGTCGGTGGCGGCGTGACGCTCGCCAGGTCGGCCGGGTTGATCACGCTCTACGACATCGCCGAGGCGCTCGACGACCCGCTGCTCGACGAGCGCTGCATGCTCGGCAACGCCGTCTGCAGCGACGAGCGCGCGTGCCCGGCGCACGCCTTCTGGACCGAGCACCGGCGGGCGCAGATCGACTTCCTGCGCGACCGGTCGCTGGCCGACGTCGCCGCCTTCGAGTTGCGGCAGCTCGAACGGAGCGCTGCGTGACGCCGCTTCGCCATGGCGAGCGGAGCGCTGCGTGAGCCAGGACGCTTCGACGCCCATCGATACGGCACGGAGCGCCTACCAGCACCGATTGGGACATCTTTCACGAGCACAGGACCGATGCCCCGACGCGGCCGAGGGCGCGACTGCTACCTTGGCGCCATCACGTCCGCGCGGGCGCCGGGGACTCCCCCTCGCTATCGGGCCACCTCGATTGAGGACTAGACCATCCGCAGGTCGTGAGCCACCCCCCAGGATCGGGACCCCGCCGATCCGCCCGCGCGCCGAACCGCGCGTGACCCGCACGAGGAGGACCGCATGAGCCGAGCCCGCACGCAAGCCGATCCCGAGGCGATCGATCGGACGCTGGACAAAGCGTCGATCGAGCACTACGAGCGCCTCGCGGCGGAGGCCGACCAGCACCTGGACAAGCTGGCCGCGCAGGCCCCGCTGAAGGACACCACGCTCGAGTACCAGCTGCGCAAGCGCGGCGTCACGCGGCGCGAGTTCCTCAAGATGACGGCGGTCATGACCGCGACGATGGCGCTGCCGTCGATGTTCGACCTGCGCGTCGCCCGCGCGGCCGAGCTCGCGACCCGCCTGCCCGTCATCTGGCAGGAGCTG
>JAABRV010000101.1 GCA_011390735.1 Trueperaceae bacterium
CCCTCGAGGAGGGGCGCTACCAGGAGCTGCCGGAGGACGTGTACAGCAGGAACTTCGTGCGCCTGTACGCGCAGACGGTCGGGCTCGACGCCGCCCCGCTGCTCGAGCTGTACCAGCGCGAGCGTCGCAACGCGCTGGGAACGACGACGCTCGAGATGCGCCTCGATCACGACCGCCAGACGGCCGTCGCCGCCGGCAAGCCGGCCGCCCCCCGGCCGGCGGCCCGCGGGAACTGGCCGGCCTGGCTGTTCAGCCCGTGGACCACGTCGCTGGTGCTCGTGGTCGTGGTGGTGGGGCTGGCGGCCTGGGGCTTCGACCGGCTCTTCTCCACGCCCGGCGGCCCACCGGCGGGCGATCCCGGCACGAGCGCCAGCGCGCCCGCGGATCCCGGCAGCGGCCCGGCCGCCGAGGCGCCGGCCGCGACGCCGGGCGCGGCGGCGAGCGATGCGCCGCAGGGCGCCGATCCCGCGACGGCGGTCGCCGACGCCGTCGTCCGCGTCGACATCGTCACCGAGCCCGCCGGCGCCACGGTCACCATCGACGGCTTCCCCCTCCCCGGACGCACGCCGCTGACGGACATCCCGGTGAGCGCGCGGGCCGGCCGCCTCGTGCGCGCGGAGCTGGACGGGTTCGAGCCGGCCGAGTCGCGCGTCGACCTGCTCGCGGACGCCCGGGTCGACCTCGAGCTCGCACCGATCGCCACCGCGACCGCCACGGCCGCCACCGAGGTCGGCACCGACCGCGTGGCGCTGACGATCACCGACACGACCTGGCTCGAGGTGTACCGCAGCGGCGCCCGCAACGAGGGCGAACGTCTGGTGTACACGACGGCGCAGCCCGGCGCGAGCTACGAGTTCGCCCTCCCCGTCTTCGTCTACGTCGGCAACGCCGCCGGCGTGCGCGTCAACCTCGCCGGGCAGGACCTCGGACCGATGGGCGGTCCCGGAGCCGTGCTCGGCCGGGCGTTCGAGCGCTGAGGCCATGGTCCCGTCGCTGGCCACCGCCGCCCTCCTGCGCCGACCGCTGCGCACCTTCCTGACCGCCCTCGGCATCGCGATCGCGGTCGGCTCCACGGTCGTCTTCCTGTCACTCGGCGAGGGATTGAGGCAGGCGTTCAGCCAGGAGCTGAGCGGCGTGGGACCCGACCTGCAGGTCAGCTTCGGGGACCTGCAGACGAGCTCCTTCGCCGAGATCCCCGAGCTGCCCATCGCCTACGCCGCCGACCTGCTGGCCGACGCCGAGCGCTACGGCATCGTCGACCTGATCCCCGTCCTGCTGCACGTGCGCAGCGGCCTGAGCCCGGGAACCGCCATCGTGTTCCAGGGGCTCCCGGCGGAGGCCGACGTCGCCTCCATCTACGTCGACTTCACCATCGCGGAGGGCCGGGCGCTGGACGCCGGCGACCCGGGCGCCATGGTCGCCGTCGTCGGACCGCAGACGGCCGAACGCCTGCAAGTGGGCGTCGGCGGGACTTTGCGGCTCAACCCGCGCGCCTCCTTCGAGGTCGTCGGCATCGGCAGCAGCGCCGGCGGCCTGCTCGACAACTCCGTGCTGGTGCCGCTCAGCAGCCTGCAGGCCGCCATCGGGGTCGAGGACCGCGTGTCGTTCTTCGTCGTCGAGATCGCCGAGGCGTCCAAGGCCAACGAGGTCGCCGATGCGATCATGGCGGACTACCCCGAGTTGGGCGTGCAGACGCGAGCCGAGTTGCTCGAGGTCATCGAGCGAGGCCTGGCGATCTCCGACGTCGTGCGCCTCGGCATCAGCGCCATCGCCCTCATCGTCGGCGCCATCGCGGTCGCCAACACGATGCTGATGAGCGTGTTCGAGCGCACCCGGGAGTTCGGCGTCGTGCGCGCCGTCGGTGCCCGCCCACGCTTCCTGTTCGGTCTGGTGCTGCTCGAGTCGGTCGTCCTGTCGCTCATCGGCGCCGCGGTCGGCGTGGCCCTGGGCTTCCTCGGCGCCTGGGTGGTCAACCTGGTCTCGCTCGACCTGATCGCGCTGGAGGTCGCGGCGGTCACGCCCCGGCTGGTCGCCTTCGCGGTGGCCGTCGCGGCCGGTATGGGGCTCCTGGCCGGCCTGCTGCCGGCGGGGCGGGCCGCGCGGGTGCCGATCGCCGTGGCGCTCGCTCGCGAGTGACCGCGACGGCCACGGTCTCGTCGGCCTAGACTGGCGCCATGCGCAGCGCATCGCACCAACGCCACCGGCGCCGCCTGGCGCTCACCCTCCTCCTCGTGCTCGCCAGCGCCTGGGCGCAGGCCCGCTTCGAGTGGCGTGACGTCGTCCAGGACGTCGCCATCGCCGCCGACGGCAGCGTCGTCGTGCGCGACGAGCGCACCCTGTGGACGCCGGACGAGGACTTCGGCGAGGCCTTCATCTGCGTCGCTCACCCGCCCTCGGTCACCCTCACGCTGCTCGAGGGCTCCGGCGCCGTGTCGTCGGGGCCGCCCGCGACGGCGTTCCAGCAGCCCTGCGGCGCGGGCACCGAGGTGGTCGTGCGGAACCAGACGCGCGTGCGGGAGCGCCGCGTGGTGTTCGTCTACCGCCTCGACGGCACGGTGGAGCCCTTCAGCGACGTGGTGCAGTGGTACTGGAACCTGATCCAGCTCGAGCACCCACCGATCGTCGGCTACCGCCTGACCGTCACCGCGCCAGGAGCGATGGCGGAGCCCTACGACGCCTACGTCATGCGCTACGCCAACCCGGAGGAGCCCCGCGTCGCGCTGTCGGCCGATCGCCGCGTGCTGACCGTCGCGTTCGATCGCATCCCCACCGGGGACGGCGTCGAGGTTCGCTACCTCATGGACCCGGCGACGTTCACGCTGCGCGGCACGCGCCCCGGCCTCGAGGAGCTGCTGCGCGAACAGGCGCGAATCTCCGGCGTCCAGCAACGCGACCGGCTGCTGCGCGGCTTCCGTGGCTCGCCGCTGTGGGCCCTGCTGCCGCTCGCCTGGCTGCTGTGGCTCGGCGCCGGCATCTACGGGGCGTGGCGACGGGTCGGGCGCGAGCCCACGACCGACGGCATGCGCTACCCCTTCGAGCCGCCGCGCGACCTCCCCCCCGCCGCCGTCACCGCGATGCTCAGCCAGCACTTCAACGCGAGCAGCATGGGGCCCGCCTGGTTCGCGACGATCATGGATCTGGCCCGCCGGGGGATGCTCCGCTTCGACGGCGAGGGCCGCAACTTCCGCATCCTGCTGCAGCCCGGCGCGGACACCAGCGGCCTGGAGACCTTCGAGCAGCAGGTCCTCGACTACCTGCAGGCGGCCACCAAGTCCAGGCGCCGCAACGGCGCGCCCGACGAGATCACGCTGGCGCAGCTCGAGGCCTACGGCAAGTCGAACGCGCAGCGCTTCCTGGCCCGCTGGGCGCCGCTCGTGCGCAAGTGGGTCGAGGGCTTCATGGGCGGGCCGCTGACGACGCCGGAGAGCGGCGCCGCCGTGCGGCAGTGGACGCTGCGGTCGCTGCTCGCGGTCGCGGCCGCCATCGGTCTGGCGTTCGTGTTCGTGGACGCCGCCCGCGTCGCGATGATCGTGGCCGCCGTGGTCGCCCTCGTCCTGCTCATCGTGGCCTCCGCCGCGCTGCCGGCGTGGCGACCCGAGGTCGGGCGCGAGGTGGCCGGCTGGCTCGGCTTCAAGCGGACGCTGTCCGACTACAGCCGCATGAAGGACGCGCCGCCGGACTTCTTCATGCTGTGGGACCGCTACTACGTGTACGCGGCCGCGCTCGGCGTGGCGGAGCGGTACCTCAAGACGCTGCAGCGGGTCGCGCCCGCGAGGGGGCTCGATCAGGCCCAGATGGCCCGGCAGGGGGCCTGGCTCGGGGCGACGAACACGAGCAACCTCGCGGGCATCTCGCGGGCCGCGGGCAGCCTCTCCTCCGCGCTCTCCAAGGCCGGGGCCTCCGCTTCGAGCGGTGGTTCGTCGTCGGGCGGCGGGGGCGGCGGCGGCGGGGGGGGCAGCTCCGGCGGACGCTGAGCCGTCCCGCGCGCGGTATGCTGCGCGGCGTGCTGCGCGCCGTGGACCTTGGCAAGACCTACCGTGCCCCCAGCGGGGACGTCGTGGCCCTAGCCGGCTTCGAGCACGCCTTCTCCGAGGGCGCCATCACCGCCGTCGTGGGCCCGTCGGGCTCCGGCAAGTCGACGCTCCTCAACCTGTTGGCCGGCTTCGACGTCCCGACCACCGGGGGGGTCTGGCTCGACGATCTCGTCGTGCACCAGCGCTCGGAGGCGGAGCGCGCGAGCGTGCGGCTGCGGCGCTTCGGCTTCGTGTTCCAGTCGTTCAACCTGGTGACCGTGCTCACGGCCCGCCAGAACATCGAGTTGCCGCTCGGCCTCGCGGGCGCCAATGCCGGCGAGCGTCGGCGGCGGGCGGACGAGCTGCTCCGGCGCTTCGGCCTCTCGCGGCGCGCCGATCACCTGCCCCACCGACTGTCGGGCGGCGAGCGCCAGCGGGTGGCCCTGGCGCGTGCGCTGGCGAACGACCCGGACGTCGTGTTCGCCGATGAGCCGACGGGCTCGCTCGACAGCGTCACCGGTCGCGAGGTGGTCGCGGCGCTGCGCGACGTCGCGGGCGAGGGGCGAACGGTCGTCCTGGTCACCCACGACGAGGCGTTGTCGTCGATCGCCGACGTGCGTCTGCGGCTCTCGGACGGGCGCCTCGTCGCGACGGACCACGTCCCGACGCGACGCTCCGCGGGCGGTGACCGGGGGGCCGTGCGCGAGGACGCGGAAACACTGGCGCCCGCGGTGGTCTCTCGGTGACGCGGCCGCCGCGCCCGGCGCCAGCTTGGGGCGTCCTCGGCGCCGCGCTGGCCGGCACCGCGGTCGCCCTCGGCGCCTTCGGCGCCCACGCCCTGGACGGGGCGGTGTCGCCGCGCCGGCTCGAGACCTTCGAGACCGCCGTGCGCTACCAGTTCCTCCACGCGCTGGCGCTGCTCGTCCTGCATCAGGCCCGGCTGGCGGGCACCATGGCGGAGGCGGCGGCCGCACGCGTGGGCGGGACGCTGCTGGCCGGCACGGCCGTCTTCTCGGGTGCCTTGTACGCCCTCGTCGCGACCGACGTCGGTGCGTTCGGCGCGGTCGCGCCCGTCGGCGGCGGCCTCCTCCTCCTCGGCTGGGCGCAGTGGGCGTGGTCCGCGCGACCCCGCCGCCCGGGCTGACGCCCGATGAGCGAACCGGCCCGCCCGCGTGTCGCGCTGGTCCTCGCGGTGGCGCTCGTGGCCATCAGCGGCGCCGCCGTGTTCGTCCGCTTCGCGGAGGCGCCCGGTGTGGTCGTGGCGGCCTGGCGCATGCTCATCGCGGCGTCGGTGCTGGCGCCGATCACGCTGCGGGCGCTGCGCCGCACGCCCCTGACGCCGGCGACACGCCTGCCGACGGTCGCCGCGGGCGCGCTGCTCGGCGTCCACTTCGCGGCCTGGATCAGCTCGCTCAGCTACACGACGGTGGCCGCCTCGGTCACGCTCGTCTCGACGACGCCCCTGTGGGTGGCGTTGTTCGCGTGGGCCTTCCTGCGGCGCTCTCCCACCCTGTCGATGCTGCTGGGGATCCTGCTGGCGGTCGCCGGTGGCGCGGTGATCGCCTTCGGCGACCTCGTCGGCGCGACCCGGGCGAGCACCGCCCCGGCTCCCCTGCTCGGCGACGCGCTCGCGCTGCTGGGCGCCATCGCGCTGGCCGGCTACCTGCTGTTGGGGCGCACGGCCCAGCGCCGCGGGCTCGCCATCGACGCGTACGCCGGCGTCGCCTACACCGTCGCCGCGCTCGTGCTGCTGCCGCTGCCGGCAGCGTTCGGCTTCGCCTACCTCGACTACCCGCCGGCCACCTTCGGCTGGATCCTGGCGCTCGCGCTGGTGCCGCAACTCGTCGGCCACACCGGCATCAACTACGCCATGCGTCACCTCGACCCGACGCGGGTCGCGACCGCCACCCTGATGGAGCCGGTCGGCGCAGCGCTGTTGGCCGCCGCGATCTTCGCCGAGGTGCCCGGCACGGTCATCCTGGTCGGCGCCGCCGCGCTGCTGACCGGCGTGTTCGTCACCGTGCGAACCCGCCCCGGCGACCGCATGGTCCCCTGACGCGAGCGCCCTCGCCGCCGCCGCCGCCGTCGGGCCCGACTCCCGTAACCGCTCTCGGTCTGCTAAGATGCGGGGCGTGATGGAGTCGTCGAGATTCGAACGAGCCCCGACGAACCACCCCCAACCCCACCACCGCCCGCTAGCGTGAACGCCGTCGCCCTCGGGGTCGGCTCGTGCCGTCCCGACGACGACCTTGCGCGCGCCGGCGGAAGGGAGCCCCAGCCTTGAAAGACAGCCCCAAGAGCTTCAAGAGCGGCGACCAGGTCGTCCTGCCACCGTACGGCGTCGGCATCGTCTCGGGCACCACGACCAAGACGGTCGCCGGCGCCGACCTCAAGTACTACGAAGTGCAGTTCCCCAACGGGACGTCGCGCGCGTACGTGCCGGTGCACGCGCCGCTGGAGGCGGGCCTGCGGCCGGCGCTGACGCGCGAAGAAGTGCAGTCGGTGCTGGAGCGGCTGGCGCACGGCCGCATCACGCTCCCGAAGCAATGGGCCGCGCGGCATCGCAAGGTCACCGACATCCTCACCAGCGGCGACCCGTACCAGATCGCCACGCTGGCCTCCGAGTTGCGCCGCTGGGACCTCGAGCGCGGCCTGCCCGACCTCGACCGACAGGCCTACCGCCGCGCCCTGCGGCTGCTCGCCGGCGAAATCAGCGCCGTCCTGGACATCACCGCCCAGGATGCGCGTCAGATGATGGACGCCGGCGAGGAAGACGATTTGAACTGACCGACGTTCGTGCGCGTGAGCGCACGGTTCAGCGGTCCCTCGCGTGCGCCTCGTTCGACGCCGCGCGGGGCCGCATGGCCGCCAGCCAACGCAGCGCGATGGCGTACGCGGCGTAGGCGTCGATCGCCGGCGGCGGTGGCCGCAGGCCCAGCGGCAGCCAGCGAAGCCAGCCGCGCGCCGGTTGGCAGCGCCAGTACAGGCGCCGGCCCTCCTCGCTGGTCGCCTGCTCGTCGACCAGCGTGACGACCCGCCCGGCCGCCTCGAGGCGCGCGCGCGCCGTCCGCGAGCCGGTTCCCGACCCCAGGGCGACGGCGACCCCAGCCGGCACGTCCAGACGCTCGAGGTCGGCCTCGGTGACGACCTCGGCGCGCAGCAGCGCACCGTGGGCGTCCACCCACGCCAGGCCCACGTTGCGGCCCGGATCGACGCCGATCACGACGGCGCCGCTGGTGGCCCCCGCCCCCTGGGCGGCGGCCGGTCGGGCGGTGGGGGGTCGACCCTCGAGCGGCGTCACACGGCGAGCCTACCAAGCGAGGCTGCCCCCGAACCCGTTCGACGGGGTTCGGGGGCAGCTGGCCGCGCGGCGCTCGCCGCCGCGGGTCAGACCTCGGGCTGGTTCGCCGGCGTCGCCTGGCCGCTGCGCGCCGCGGGCGCGGTGCCGGCATCGGCGGCGGCGGAGCGCTGCTTCGCGAGCGTCCGCTCGTCGGCGACGCGCGTCGTGCGGATGACGTCGAGGCCCGTCCCGGCGGGGATCAGGCGTCCGAGGATCACGTTCTCCTTGAGCCCGACGAGGTCGTCGACCTTGCCGGCGACCGCGGCCTCCGTCAGGACGTGGGTGGTGTGTTGGAAGCTGGCGGCCGAGAGCCACGACTTGGTCGTCAGGCTGGCCTTGGTGATGCCGAGCAGCACCGGCTTCCAGCTCACCGGGGTCTTGCCCTCCTCCAGCAGGCGGTCGTTGGTCTCTTCGACGTCGAAGCGCTCGACCGTCTGCCCCTCGAGCAGGTCGCTGTCGCCGGGGTCGAGGACCTCGACGTACTTCAGCATCTGCTTGACGATCGTCTCGATGTGCTTGTCGTGCACGCTGACGCCCTGGCCGCGGTACACGCGCTGGATCTCGTCGACCAGGTACGCCTGGACCGCCGAGGCGCCGCGGGTCTCGAGCAGGTCGTGCGGGTTGATCGCGCCGCGGGTCAGCTGGTGGCCGGCCTCGACGCGATCGCCATCGCGCACCAGGATGCGCGTCGTCTTGTCGATCTTGTACGACTTGCTGAACTCCTCGTCGTCCGAGGTCACGCTGAGGCGGTAGCGGTCGTCCTCCTCCACGATGGACACGGTGCCGTCGAGATCGGCGACCACGGCCTTGACCTTGGGCTTGCGCGCCTCGACGAGCTCGATGACGCGCGGGAGGCCCTGGGTGATGTCACCGCCGGTGGCGACCCCGCCCGTGTGGAAGGTGCGCATCGTCAGCTGCGTGCCGGGCTCGCCGATCGATTCGGCGGCGATGACGCCGACGGCCTCGCCGAGCGACACCGGCCGCATCGTCGACATGTCGAGCCCGTAACAGACGCGGCAGACGCCGGCGCGGGTCTGGCAGGTCAGCGGGCTGCGCACCGCGATGGTGCGCAGGTCTGGGTGATCGGCGAAGCGCGCGACGATCGCCTCGACGTCCTCGCGCATGAGGGTGGCGCCGGCCGAGTAGCTCAGGTCGCCCAGCTCGAGGTCGAGAGCGAGCGCGCGACCGTAGAGGCTCATCTCGAGCTGCGCGCGCGGACGCGGGCGCCCCTCCGGGCTGTAGAGCTGCACCTCGAGGAAGTCGGCGGTCCCGCAGTCGTCCTCGCGGACGACGAGCTCATGGGCCACGTCGACCAGCTTGCGGGTCAGGTAGCCCGAGTCGGCCGTGCGCAGCGCGGTGTCCGCCCCGCCCTTGCGGGCGCCGTGGGTGGAGATGAAGTACTCGAGCA
>JAABRV010000102.1 GCA_011390735.1 Trueperaceae bacterium
TCTCCTGGGCGTGCTCGGGCAGGTTGTCGCGGACGCTGTCGGGCAACTCGTCGATCCTGGCGTAGGGCATGGTCTTCCCCTCTCGACGGGGCGGGGCGCGGGTGCATGCGGCTCGCCGCATCGGCCACGCGTGCGTGACGTGCCTCGATGGTAGCGCACGGTCCGCTCAACCCTCGCGGTAGAAGCGGCTCCCCAGGTAGTGCTCGGAATAGAGCGCCTTGACGAAGGCGACCACGGGCACGGCGAAGACCGCGGCGACGAGGCCCCCGAAGGCGAACCCGCCGATGATCGCGACGATGACCGTCACGGGGTGCAGGCGGGTCGAGCGCGACAGGACCAGCGGCGTGAGCACGTGGTTGTCGATCTGGTTGGCCACCACGAAGACGACCAGCACGAAGACGACCTGCCACCAGCCCCCCGCGACCGCGATGACCAGCGCGGGGACGACGGGCACGATGGTCCCGAGGTAGGGAACGACGTTGAGGAGGCCCGCGAGGACCCCGATCACGCCGGCGAACGGGAGGCCCACGATGGCGAGACCCAGGTAGATCATCGCGCCCACCGCGACCGCGATGACGAGCTGGCCCCTGACGTAGCCGCCGACGGCGCGATCGAAGGTCTGGGCGACCGCCCGGACGCGGGCCTGGTACGGCCGGGGCCAGGCGTCGAGGAGCGATGCGACGAAGCGATGGTAGTCGTGCAGCACGTACACGGTGAGCACCAGGACCACCAGGAAGAACGCGACGCCGGCGACGGTGCCGCTGACCACGTCGTAGACCCCCGCGCCGATACGTTCGAGGTAGGGAGCGAGCGCCCGCACCGCCTGCCGCAGGAGGTCGCCGAGCGTGGCGAGCGGCTCGGCGATCGCCTCGTAGACGGCATCGGGAACGAGGCGCTCCAGGTTGTCCGGCAGCCGCTCGAACCAGGCGGTCACGGACTCGCTGAGGGTGATCCCGCCGTCCGATTCGGTCAGGGTGTTGCGCACGGCGACGACGCCGAGGCTCGTCACCGCGCTCGCGACGGCGATGAGCACGACGGCGACCAGCGCCACCGCCAGGCGGCGGTGGACGCCACGCGCCTGCAGCCAGTCGACCACCGGGTTCAGCAGGTAGGCGAGGCCGAGCGCCGTCAGGAAGAGGCTCCCGGCCGGCTGCACGGCGACGAAGGCCGCCACCAGCAGTGCGAGGCTGGCGGCGCCCACCGCCACCCGCACGTAGGGATTCGCCCAGACCGTCTGCCACGCCTCGCGCATCGGCGTCCGTCCTCTCGCACCAGCGTAGCGCGTGCCCCCCTACCCCACCCGCGCCAAGCGTCGGCGCAGCACCCCGTCCCATGCCTCCAGCCCGTGGGCCGCCACCTCGGCGTCGGCGCGCCGGCGATGGTGCGCCGCGCGGAGCTCGTCGCCCTCCGCGCGATGCAGCGCCTCCGCGGCCCGCAGCGCGGCCACCCGATCGACGACCGCCGCGTGCTGCTGGGCGTCGTGCAGCGCGCGGTAGACCCAGGCGAGGCACGCCTCGACGGGCGCGCCCGAGCGGAACCGGGCGCAGGCCGCCAACGCGCGGTGGGGCGTGCTGGCGAAGGCGATCCCGAACGACCGGAGCCAGGCATCCGATCGCTCGCAGGCCGTCAGGAAGTGATCGCCCGCCCTCCGGTCGTCGAGCCGCCCCGCCGCCAGGTAGCCGAGGGCGCCGCAGCGCACGCTGTCGATCCAGGCGCAGGTCGCGCGGCGATCGCCGGGCCCGGCGGCGAAGGCGTCGAGCTCCTCCGTCGCCTCTTCGCCGCCGTGGCACGCGAGGATCTGGGCCCTCACGGCCGCGACCATCGTTTCGGCCTCGAGGCGCGGCACCGGTGAGGCCGCCTCGTCGGCGGCGTCCGCCGTCGCGAGCAGGCTGCGCGCCCGGGCACTGTGGCGGTCGGCGGCGGCCAGGTCACCGGTGAAGAGCGACGCCATCGCGCACACGTCCCCGAAGTACAGCGCCAGTTCGATCCGGTTGAGGTAGCTGGCGCCGGCGCGGGCGAGCGAGGCCTGCACGCTGCGCCCACGCACCCCGAAGGTCCCCGCGTGGTGCCACAGGTGGAGCATCGCGCGCACCAACTCGGGGAGCGCGGGGACGTCGCGGTGGTCGAAGCCGAGCTCGTCGATGCGGCCGATGACCTGCGTTGCCCGCGTGGCCAGGTCGGCGCGTCGCCCGGGGTCCAGGCCCGGCGCGAACGCGAGGACCAGCGGACCCGAATAGATGTGCCAGCTCGTCCCCTCGCCCATGTGCGCGGCGAGCTCGCCGGCGAGGCGCTCGGCGATGCGGTCGATGCGCTCGAGGCGGTGGGCGAGGTCGTGCTGCAGGCGCAACCTCTCCAGGTGTCGAGGCGCCAGGGCGGCCACGGCCCCCAGCAGGTGCTCCCCGATGCGGAACGAGACGTGGTGCTGACGCCCGCGTCGCCAGTTCCGTGCCGTCGCCAGCGACACGCCGAAGCGCTCGGCAACCGCCCGGTCGGCAGCGCGCAGACCGTGCCCAGGTTCGAGGTCGCCGATCTCCTCGAGGACCTCGACCAGGACCGCGTAGCTGCGTTGGGCCAGGGTGGTCGCCGCCACGCCCCGATCGTAGCAGGCTTACCCCACCCACTTACCCCCCCAGGGGGTCATGCTACCTTCGAAGCGTACGCGAGGAAGGCGGCGCACACGTCCGGTCCGTCCTGGACCGGTCCGCGGGATCATCGAGATCGTGCGGTGGGGTCGCCCACGCTCTTCGGGAGGTTGCACATGGAACGCATCCGACGTCTCGTCCTCACCCTGGCCGCGCTGGCTCTGGCGGCCGGCGCGTTGGCGCAGACCGACGTCAGCGTCTGGTTCCACAGCGGCAAGGGCCCCGAGCGCGACGCGCTGGCGGCGCAGGTCGAAGCCTTCAACGGCAGCCAGAACACGTACCGGGTGGTCGCGGAGCAGTTGCCCGAGGGCACCTACAACGACCAGGTGCAGGCCGCCGCGCTGTCGAACGACCTGCCCTGCCTGCTCGACTTCGACGGCCCGTTCATCTACAACTACGCCTGGAGCGGCTTCCTGCGGCCGATCGACGCGTACGTGAGCGACGGGCTGCGCGCGGACGTGCTGCCGAGCATCCTCGACCAGGGCACCTACGCCGGACAGCTCTACAGCCTCGGCACCTTCGACAGCGGTCTCGGCCTCTACGCCAACCGCCGCTACCTCGAGGCCGCGGGCGTCCGCATCCCGACGGGCATCGACGACGCCTGGACGGCGGAGGAGTTCGATGACGCGCTCGCCCGCCTCACGGCCCTGCCCGAGGTGGAGTACGCCCTCGACCTGAAGTTCAACTACGGTCAGGGCGAGTGGTTCACCTACGGCTTCAGCCCCATCCTCCAGAGCGCGGGCGCCGACCTGATCGACCGGGACGGCTACCAGAACGCCGAGCCGCTGACGAGCCCCGAGGCCATCGCGGCCATGGAGCGCTTCCAGGGCTGGTTCGAGAACGGCTGGGCCACCAACGCGCCCGCCGGCGACGTCGACTTCCACGAGCGCCAGATCGCGGCGTTGTCGTGGGTCGGCCACTGGCAGTACAACCCGCACGCCGAGGCCCTGGGCGAGGACCTCCTCATCCTGCCGCTGCCCGACTTCGGCACCGGCTCCAAGACCGGCATGGGCTCCTGGAACTGGGGCATCACGACCTCCTGCGACGTGCCGGACGGCGCCTGGGCGTTCCTCGAGTTCCTCATGCAGCCCGACGAGATCCTCCGCATGACCGACGCGAACGGGGCGGTCCCCGCGCGCTTCTCGGCGATCGAGATGTCCGAGCTCTACGGTGAGGGCGCCCCGCTGGAGCTGTTCGCCGAGCAGCTGAACACCATCGCGGTACCCCGGCCGCAGACGCCGGCCTACCCGGTGATCACCGACGCCTTCGCCGAGGTGATCGCCAACATCGCGGGCGGCGCCGACGTCGCCACGCAGTTGCAGCAGGCGCGACAGCGCATCGAGCAGGACATCGAGGACAACCGCGGCTACCCGACCGACTGAGGGCCGCGGCGCCAGCCGACACCCACGACCCCGGGCCGCCCGCAGCCGCGCACGACGCGGGCGGCCCCCAACCCCACGCGCGCACCCCCACTCGGGAGGCCCACCGGTGGCCACGACCTCAGCCTCGGCACCGCGCCGTCCACGCGCGGGCGCCATGCAGCGCCGGGAGGCGCGCGCCGCCTGGACCTTCTCGCTGCCCGCGCTGCTGCTGCTCACCGCCTTCCTCATCGTGCCGTTCGTGCTGGCGTTCGCGCTGGCGTTCACCGACCAGCGGCTGATCCCCAACCCGCGGCTGCCGACCGAGTTCGTTGGGCTGCGCAACTTCGAGCGGCTCCTGCAGGACGCCACCTTCCAGCGCGCGCTGCTCAACAACTTCGCCTTCGCGGCGTTCGTCGTGCCGGTCCAGTCGGCCCTCGCGCTGGCCATGGCGATGCTGGTCAACCAGCGGCTGCGCGGCTCGCTCGTGTTCCGCACGATCTATTTCTCGCCCGTGGTCACGACCATGGTGGTCGTGTCCGCGATCTGGTTCCTGCTGTACAACCCCACCGAGGGGTTCATCAACGCCTTCCTCGGCGCCATCAGCTTCGGCCTCATCGAACCCATCGCCTGGCTGCAGGACACCCGCAGCGCATTGGCGGCGATCGCCATCCTGTCCGTGTGGCAGGGGGTCGGCTTCCAGATGGTCATCTTCCTCGCCGGGCTGCAGGAGATCGCCGAGCAGCTGTACGAGGCGGCCCGCATCGACGGTGCCAACCGCCTCCAGATGTTCCGCAGCATCACCCTGCCGAGCCTGCGCAACACCACGATCTTCGTCGTCATCTCGACGACCATCCTGGCCTTCCGGCTCTACGACCAGGTCAAGATCATGACCCAGGGCGGCCCCCAGAACGCCACCCAGACGGTCGTCTACCAGATCGAGCGGGTCGGCTTCGGCCAGCTCCGCGTCGGCTATGCGTCGGCCCTGACCGTCGTGTTCTTCCTCATCGTGCTGGCCGTGGCCCTGCTGCAGCGCCGCTTCCTGCGCGAGGAGAGGACGGTCTGAGATGGCACGCCGCGCCGCCTGGACGCACGCCCTGTACTACCTGCTGATGACGCTGCTGGCGGGGTTCTTCCTGTTCCCGGTGGTGATCATGCTGGTGTCGAGCCTCAAGCCCGACGACGCGCTGATCATGCGCCACATGAGCTCGGGGCTGGCCTTCGTGCCCACCGAGGTGTCGCTGCAGAACTACCGCGACGTGTTCGACAACGTCGCCTTCCTCAAGGCGCTGCGCAACTCGGTGCTGATCGTCGGCTCCATCGTCGTCATCGGCCTGTTCGTCAACAGCCTGATCGCCTACGGCCTGGCGCGCTTCCGCTTCCGCGGGCGCGGGCTGCTCGTCAGCGTGGTCATCGCGCTGATCATCATCCCCTTCGAGTCGATCGCGGTGCCGCTGCTGCTGATCGTCAACCGCTTCGGATGGCTCGACACCCTCTACGTGCAGGCGATCCCGTTCATCGCGGACGCGTTCTCGATCTTCCTCTTCTACCAGTTCTTCATCCAGGTCCCGCGCGACCTGGAGGAGGCGGCGGTGGTCGACGGGGCCAGCCGCTTCCGCATCTACTGGTCGGTCGTCCTGCCGCTGTCGCGACCGATCATCGCGACCGTCACGATCCTGCTGTTCCTGCGCCACTGGGGCCAGCTGCTGTGGCCGGTCATGGTGGCACGCAGCGTCGAGGTGCGGCCGCTGACGGTCGCGATGCAGCAGTTCTTCGGCCAGCAGCCGCGCGAGTGGGGCCAGATCATGGCCTTCGCCGCCATGATCACCATCCCGGTGCTCATCGTGTACCTGCTCTTCAACCGCTGGTTCGTGCAGAGCATCGCCTCGAGCGGGGTCAAGGGTTGACCGGCGGGCCCATCGATCCGCGGGCCGTCCGCCTGCACCACGCCCCCGGCGAGGGGCGCTTCGGCGACCCATCGCCCATCGTCTGGGACGACCGGCACCACGTGTTCTTCCAGAACTCGCCGCGCCCCGACGACTTCGGTGCCATGCGCTGGGCACACGTCGTCAGCGACGATCTGCTGCGCTGGCACACGCTGCCGGACGCGATCGCGCCCGAACCCCAGGGGCCCGACGCCTACGGCTGCTGGACGGGCTGCGTCCTCCGCGCCGACGATCGCTTCCACGCGTTCTACACCGGCATCGGCGGCCCGGACGGGCAGCGACAGACCGTCTGCCACGCCGTGAGCGACGACCTGACCAGCTGGCGCAAGGACCCGGCCAACCCGATCCTGGGCCCGGTCGCGCCCTTCGCGACCCACCCTGGAGCGGCCTGGCGCGACCCGCAGGTCCGGGCGCTGCCGGAGGGCGGGTTCGAGATGGTCCTCACCGCCGACGCCGCCGACGCGCCGCCGGCCCTGCGCGGCTGCGTGGCGCGCTTCACCTCGGCCGACCTCCGAACCTGGGGCGATGCGCGCATGCTGTATCGCCCGGGCGACGTGCACCGCTGCGAGTGCCCGGAAATCGTGGCCTTCGACGGTCGCCACGCCCTCCTCTACTCGGACTACGGCGTCCAGATCCGCATCGCCCAGGGTCCCATCGGTCCCTGGTCGACCCCGAGCGCACCGCGCCTCGACGACTTCCGCTACTACGCGGCCAAGACCGCCGCCTTCGGCGCGCGCCGCCTCGTTTACGGCTTCGTGTTCGATCGCCACGTCCCCGATGCCCCCCTGGCGCTCCCCCACGACGGCAGCCCCTGGACCTGGGGCGGCGTGATGGCCTTCCCGCGGGAGCTCACGGCCACGCCCGACGGCGGCATCGGCATCCGGCCGACGCCGGAGCTCGACGGGCTGCGGCAGGAGCGGGCCGACCTCGCCCCGGCGCCACGGGTCGTGGCCGGCGACTGGTCGGGCGGCGGCGACGCGTGGGGCGCGGCGGTCGCCGCGGGCGGTCCCGACCTGGCCGTCGCGCTCCTGGGTCGGCTCGACACCCAGGCGGAGCTCGAGCTCACGGCGCACTGGGGGCCGACGGGGACGCTGGGCGTCCTGCTGCGGGTCGACGCCGACCTCTCGCGCGGGTACCGCCTCGACCTGGACCGCGTCCGGGGCGACCTCACGCTGCGTCGGCTGCTGCCGCATGCCAACCCCGCGAGCCCGGTCCTCCAGCGTTTGGAGCTGCCGGCCGACCTGCCCGACGCGTTGCCGCTCCGGCTGCTGCTCGACGGCAGCCTGCTGGAGGCCTTCGTGGCCGACCGCGTCGCGTTCAGCGGCCGCCTGTACGACCCGGCGCCCGACCCGTGGTGGGGACTGGCGACGCGCGGCAGCGTGAGGATCGAGGGCGTGCGCGCCTGGCGCCTGGCGCTCCCGGCGATGTCGATCGACGCGAGCGCAGACCGGCTCTCCGACCCGCCCGCTCCGCGTTAGGTCACGCGCCAGCGCGCGCCACCCACTTCCTGGCGCGCCGCGACGGCGCCACCGTGGGGCGGAGATCGGTCGTCATCCACGAGCGCTTCGACCGCCACCACGGCGGCCTGTGCACGGGCGCAGGGCGCGACGGTCCTGGCGCATCCACGACATGGCGTTGTGACGCCGGGCTCGCCGGCGCGGGCAGGACCGCCTCCTCAGACCATCAGGTCCCGCCGCCGGAAGCGCCACAGGCCCACGGGCGCTGCGACCAGTGTGATCGCGGCCAGCTGGAGCGTGCTCGCCAGGTCGAGCCCGTTCGCCAGCGGATCGGGCTGCAGGAACCACGACAGCGGCGAGAGCGCGGCGTACGCGTCGATCCCGGCCGCGTTGGCGACGCCGCGGAAGACATAGGTGATCACCGCCACGCCCGCCACCACGCCGACCGCGAGACCGCGGCGGCCGGTCGCGGCGCCGACGGCGAAGGCGGCGGTGACGAAGCCGCCGACCAGCAGCCACAGGCCGACGCCCGCGGCGACGACGTTGGCGGGCGACACGTTGAGGTCGAACACCGGGTTGCTCACCAGCACGGCGACCGTGACCGCCGCGACGAGCCCGGTGACCAACGACCAGGCCGCCGCCAGCCGCTCCCAGTACAGCCGCGCCCGGCTCACGGGGGCGGCGAAGTCCAGCTCGAGGGTGCCGTCCTCCTCCTGGCCGGCGATCAGCCGACCGCCCAGGGCGATGCCGTGCACGAGCAGCAGCACCGGGCCGAGCAGGCCGTAGACGACGGCCTCGAGGTAGCCGGCGGCCGTGCCGATGCGGTCGTAGCCCATCGCCGCCATCAACCCCTGGGGCATCCCCTCGATCGCGTCGACCATCGCCTGGCCCATGGTGGGCCAGAACGACATGTAGAAGAAGGTGATGGCCGCGAGCGCGGCCGCCCAGATCGCGAAGCCGCGGCGGTGGTCGCGCAGCACGCGGCGCAGGCTGGTGAGGATCTCAGCGCGCATCGCGCACCCCGTTCGCGCCGTCGACGCCGTCGGGTCCGTAGCGGTAGACGTCCATGAACAGGTCCTCCAGGTCGAGGTCGCGGGCCGCCCAGTGGGTGACGCGCGAGCGGGCCGCGAGCTTCAGCAGGGCGTCGG
>JAABRV010000103.1 GCA_011390735.1 Trueperaceae bacterium
GGGTCGATGACCGTCTTGATGACGCGGGCCACGAACGGGCCGTCCGGGCCGAGTTCCGGCATCGTGCCGTGCTCGACGCGCAGCGGCCTGTGGTGCTCGACGCCGCGCACGCCCTGCGCCACGAAGTCGAGCAGCAGCGTGATGCCCATCGCCTCGGTCGCCGAGGTCATCAGCACCGGCTGCAGGTCGTTGGCGCGCACCGCGCGGTAGAACGCGGCCTTGAGGGTGAGCGGATCGAGCTCCTCGCCCTCGAGGTACTGCATCATCAGGTCGTCGTCGGTCTCGACGATCGCCTCGACGAGCTTCTCGCGGTAGCTGTCCGCCACCCCGGCGACCTCGTCGGGGATGGGGCCCTGGCTGCGCTCGCCGCCCTGCCAGGTGTACGCGACCATGTCGAGCAGGTCGACGATGCCGCGGAAGTCCGCGGCCTGGCCGATCGGCACCTGGATGGCCGCCAGGTTGCCCTCGAGGCTCGCCTCGAGGTCGCTCATCGTTCGGAAGAAGTCCGCGTTCTCGCGGTCCATCTTGTTGACGACGACGATCTGGTTGAGCTCGCGCTCCGCGACGCTCGACCACACGCGCTCGGTGCCGACCGCGACGCCCGAGACCGCCGACACGACGACCAGCGCGCCATCGGCGGCGGCCATCGCGCTGCGGATGTCGCCGACGAAGTCGGCGTAGCCGGGGGCGTCGATGACGTTGAACAGGTGGTCGCCCCAGGTGAGCGGGTGGACGGTCGAGTGGATCGAGATCTTGCGCCGCTTCTCCTCGGACGAGGTGTCGGAGGCGGTGTTGCCGTCCTCCACCTTGCCCATCTTGCCGATGACGCCGGCGCGCATGAGCATGGCCTCGAGCAGCGAGGTCTTGCCCGCGCCGCTGTGTGAGAGGAGGGCGACGTTCCGAATCTGGGCCATGCGGCGGGCTCCTTGGACGGGGCTCCCCCGCCGGTGACGGGGGGCGAGGGCTGGGATCGTGGTGGCCTCGGCACGCGCCGAGCGGGTCCCGAACGATACCACGGGGCCTCTGGCTGGCTTGGGACGGCTGGCCCCGGCCCCGTCCTGCTGCTACCCTCGACCCATGGCGTCACCCGGCCCCATCGAGCGCGAGCTGAAGTACTCCCTGGTCGACCCGCCGCCCCCACCGGCCGTGGTGGTGGCGCTGGGTCGGCACGGGCCGTACGCCTTCGTCGAGGCGGGCACGAGCGTGCACCGAGACCGCTACTACGACGGCGATGCGGGGCCGCTGCAGCGCGCCGGCTGGGCGCTGCGCCAGCGGCGCGTGCTGCCGGGTGACGGCGACGAGCCGGCCGCGGTGGTCGCGACGCTGAAGGGCGCCGGCCGCGTGGACGGCGCGATGCACGAGCGCGAGGAGGTCGAGGCCCCGATGGAGGGGCGGGCGTGGCCCCCGGCCGTCGCCCGGCTCGTGGCGGCGCACGTGGACCTGGGCGACCTGCGGCCGCGCCTGACCCTCGAGACCGAGCGGGCGGCCTACCGGGTCACCTTCGAGGGGCGCCCGGTGGCCCTGTTGGCGTTCGACCAGGTGAGCGTGCGCATCCCGGGCGGGGAGCGCAGCGCGCACTTCGACGAGGTGGAGATCGAGGCGCTCGGCGGGGCGACCGAGCCGGTGCTGCGGGGGATCGTGGAGCTGCTGGACGCGCTGGTGCGTCTGACGCCGTCGTCCGCGAGCAAGCTGGAGCGCGCCGCCGCGCTCCTCGAGCTGGGCGCGAGCCTGTGAGCTCGCCCCGGGGAGGTGGGATGGACGCGAACGGAACGGGCCAGACCGAGCGGACGCTGTGGCTGGTGCGGCACGCCCAGGCGGCGACGGTGTCGCCGACGGGCAGCGATGCCGACCGACCGCTCATCGACAAGGGCCACGACCAGGCGCGGCGGCTGGCGGCCGCGCTGGCGGGGTGGGGCGCCCGGCCCGACCGGGTGCTGTCGAGCCCGTGGCTGCGCGCCGCGACCACCGCCGAGGGCCTGCGCGGGAAGGCGCCGGTCACGTACCTCGACGCCCTGGCGTCGCCGGGCGCCGCGGAGACGTCCGCCGCGATCGTCGAGGCGCTCGGACCCGGCGAGCGCAACGCGGTCGTCGTGGGGCACGAGCCGTGGGTGTCGGCGCTGGCGTCGTGGTGGCTGTGCGGCAGCGAGTCGGGCCTCTACGTCGCCTTCCGCAAGGCCGCGGTGATGTCGCTGGTCGGCGTCCCCGGCGCGGGCCGCATGACCCTGACGGGCTTCGTGCCGATGCGCTGGATCAAGGGGCTGCAGGGGGACGCGGGGCTGGTGGATCGGGAGGACTGACGGCGGGCCGCCGCCGCGGGGTCACCCCTCCCACGGGTTGCGCACCGGCACACCGAGCCCCTCGACATCGGTGACGTTGCGCGTCACCAGCGTGAGCGCGTGCCGGCGGGCGGTGGCGACGAGCAGGCCGTCGATCGTCGGCACCGTGCGGCCCGAGCGCGCGGCCTCGCCCGCCGTCCGGCCCCAGATGGCCGCGACGTCGGCGTCGACCGGCAACACCCGCTCGCCGAAGCGCGGGCGCAGCTCGTCCTCGAGCCACGCCTGCAGCCGCCGGCGCTGGACGGGGTCGGCCAGGCGCGCGATCCCGCGCTCGATCTCGCCGAGCGTGAGGACGCTGACCGCCAGGTCCGCCTCCGGGGTCGCGCGCAGCCAGGCGACGACCGCCGGGTCGGGCTCGCGGCGGCGGGCTTCGGAGAGCACCATGGTGTCGACGAGGAACCTCACGCGCCCGCCTCCGGCCGCCCGCCGTCGTGGCCGAGGTCGAGCTCCCGCGGCGCGTCGCGCGGTCGCTCCAGGTCGAGGTCGACCCCAGCCCACGGCGACGCGCGCAGGAAGCCGACGAGGTCGTCGTCTTCGGCGCCCGTCAGGCGCCGGTAGGCCTCGAGCGAGAGCACGACCGCGCGCTCCTCGCCGCGCACGGAGATCACCTGGGGACCCTCGCGGGCCTGCCGCAGGAGTTGGCTTAGGCGGTTCTTGGCATCGTGCAGCGACCAGGTCACGGCGTCCTCCCTTCGTTCAATCTAGCTCATCTAGCCATCTTGTGGCGTACCGTGATGGCCAGCGCCGTCACGGCATAGGCGCGGACGCGTTGGCCGTGCACCGTGCCCCCCACGACCGGGGCCGCGAGCCCGCGGCGCCGCGAACCCGAGGGCCCGCGGCGCCGACGATCCCGACGGAGAGCGGTCTACACGAAGAACTGCAGCAGCTGCTGCTGGAAGAACATCACCACGACGCCGTAGGCGGTGTGGCCGATGAGGAACGAGCGCACCAGGCCGAAGGGGTCGCGCATCTCCTCGATCGGGTGGAAGTCCGTGACGACGAAGGTGGCGATCAGCGCGGCGAACATGCCGTGGCCGAAGCCGCCCACCAGGCCCAGGATGGGGAAGAAGAGGTCGACCGTGGTGGGGAAGTCGCGCAGGATGACGTAGTCGGGCCCCTGGAAGGTGCCGGTGACGAACATCAGGGCCACCCAGCCGTAGCCGATGGCGAAGGCGATGCCGCCGGCGGTGAGGAAGATGCCGCCGATCACGCGCGAGCGCGCGTCGACGCGGCGGGTGAACATCGCCCCGAGCGCGCCGAGGGTGTCGTACACCTGGCCGCCCCAGACGAGCGGGAGGTTGAGCACGGCGACCATGACCGCGGTCCCGAGCAGGCCCGTGAGGACCGACGTCAGCAGGAGTTCGAGGATCATCGGCGCGCCCCCCTCACCACAGCTTGTAGCCGGGCACCGGCTGCAGGTTGGCGAGCATGGTGATCAGCGAGGGCAGGTAGGCGATGACCACCAGGAAGATCGCCAGGCCCATCCACACCGCGAGGCTGTCCATGAAGCGCAGGACGCCCTCGCTCTTGTAGCTGCGGGCGGCCGACCACGGAATCTCGGGCACGTCGGCCTCGGCCAGCCGCTTCCTGCTGAAGATCGTGCCGAACACGACCGTGAAGTAGAAGATGACCGCGAACAGCAGGATGACGCCCGAGACGGCGGTGAAGGCCATCGGGACGCTGGCGTTGGCGTACGCCTCGGAGAGCGCGGCCGGCAGGTTGCTGATGTACGCGCGGCGGGGCACCGCCAGCAGTCCCTGCCAGTGCATGCCGATCGCGAAGATCATCATCCCGACGAACCAGGTCCAGTTGGTCCAGCGCGCCAGCGCGATCGAGTAGAGCGGCCTGCCGGTCAGGTGCGGCAGCAGCCAGTAGGTGATGCCCATGAAGGTCAGCGTCACGGCCGTGCCGACCGTCAGGTGGAAGTGGCCGGGGATCCAGGCGGTGTTGTGCACCAGCATGTTGAGGTTGAAGCTGGCGTTGACGATGCCGCCCGCCCCGCCGAAGATGAACGCGATCGCGGCGAGCAGCTGGGCGCTGACGGCGGGGTTGCCCCAGGGGAGCTTGCCGATCCAGCCGAGGACGCCCCGGCCGCCGTTGCGGCGCCCGGCGACCTCGAGGGAGGCCGCGATCGTGAAGGCGGTCAGCAGGCTGGGGATGCCGACGAACATCGTCAGCATGCTGTGCACCATCTTCCAGCCCGCCGGGATGCCCGGGTCGGTGAACTGGTGGTGGAAGCCGACCGGGACGCTGAACAGCAGGAACATGAGGAACGCGAGTCGCGCCAGCGGGTCGCTGACGAGCTCGCCGCCGGCCTGCTTGGGCAGCAGCGCGTACCAGCTGATGTACGCCGGCAGCAGCCAGAAGTAGACGATCGGGTGGCCCGTGTACCAGAAGAGCGTGCGGGCGAGCAGCGGGTCGACGCCGGCGGTGAGCCCGAACGACCAGGGGATGAGGAAGCCGACCACCGAGACGACGAGGCCCACCGAGGCGAGCAACCACATCATCCAGGTGACCACGCTCATGTAGGTGACGAGCGGGGTCGCCTGGCCCGGGTTCTGGCGACGCCAGACGGCCCGCAGCCGGATGACCTCGGCGCCCACCATCAGGCTGGAGACGACGACCAGCGCCAGGCCGACGTAGAAGCTCCAGTGCCCGTAGAGCGGCGGGTAGAAGGTGTAGAGGACGCTGCTCGTGTTCGAGATGATGCCGGCGCCGGCCAGCAACAGCCCGGCGATCGCGACCCCGAACGAGCCCCACATCCAGGTCATCGCCGGCTTCACGCCGAGCTCGCGCACCGGCAGGTAGAACATCAGGCCGGCGTTGAAGAAGGTCGTGAACACCAGCGCGTTGAGCACGCCGTGCAGCGTGAGGCCCTGGTAGTACGACTTGAGGAAGGGGAGCAGGGCGTAGAGGTCGATGCCGCCGTAGTTCCACGCCTGGAAGGGACCGAGCGCCGCGCCGATGAGCAGCGCGAGCAGGGCGGTGGCGATGTAGGCGAACGAGACGCGCTTGGCGCCGGTGAGCGCGGAGGCGTCGACGCGGGAGACGGGGACGGTGGTCACAGCCATGCGGGGCCTCCGAGGCGGGGGGCGAGGGGCGCGATCACGGGAGCACCTGCTGCCGGATCGCGAGCACGTCGGCGGCGGAGAGGCCGCGGCCGCGCTGCGCGGCGACCTCCTCGACGGTGAAGGGGTCGGCCGCCGGGCCGCCCAAGCCCACGATGTGGTCGAGGACCGCGGCGATGTCCGCGTCGGAGAGCTGCGCCCAGGCCGGCATGACGCCGTTGTAGCTGACGCCGTCGACCACGATCGGACCCATCAAGCCGTAGAGCATGGCATCGACCAGGTACTCGCGGCCGCCGTCGGTCACGGCGATGTCGGCGGCGTGACCCGCCAGCGGCGGGAAGGCGCCCGCGATGCCGGCGCCCGCAGGGCCGTGGCAGGAGGCGCAGTTGGCGGCGTACACGCTCTCACCGTCGACGGCGCCGGAGGCGTCGGCCATGACCTCGCCGGCGGCGGTCTCGACCGCCCACTGCGAGGCGGGCACGACCTCGATCCAGCCGATCATGTTCTGGTGGCCGATGCCGCAGTACTCGTTGCAGGTGACGCGGTACGTGCCGAGATCGTCGAAGCTGGCGCGCAGGCGCGACACCTCGCCGGGGATGACCTCCACGTTGAGGTTGGTGTTCTCCACCTGCCAGCCGTGGATGACGTCGCGGGCGGTCAGGTAGAACTCCACCTCGGCGCCCTGCGGCACGCGGATCGTCTCGGGGACCCAGACGAACGCCTGCCCCACGAGCGAGACCTGCAGCTGGTTGGGGCCGACGACGCGCACGCCGGGGTCGGTGAACATCGCCTGCTGCAGCAGCGTCTGCGGGTTGCCGCGGGCGGCCGACTGGGCGATGTGGGCGCCCTCGGTGGCGAGCGAGTAGGCGATCAGGATGACGAACGAGAGGGTCATCAGGCCGGAGAGCGCGATCCAACGGCGCTCCCACTTGGCGATCTCGTGGTGGTGGCGGTCGTCCATCCTCAGTTCCTCACGACGTTGAGCGCGTACATGCCGTACCACATCACCAAGATCGTCAGGGTCAGGAACCCGACGACCGCGAGCGCGCCCAGGGGGCGGTGCTCGGTGTCCGGCTGCGGGCCATCGGCCTCGTCCGGCGGGTGAGCGGCGGTGGGCGCCGGCTCCTCGGGGCGTCGTTCGTCCACGGGGTCCTCCTCGCGAGGGGGGTCATGAGATCGTCCGGCGGACACGCCGGACCGTGCTGCGCGACATGGTAATGGAAGGGCGGCGCGGTATCACAAGAGAATGTCGGACCACGAAGTCATCATTGCGGGCGCCGGGGGCATCATCGGGCAGCGGCTCATCGAGGCGCTGCAGGGTCGCAGCGACGGGGCGCCGCGCATCACCGTCCTCACCCGCCGCGCCGACGGAAGCTGGCCCGCCGGCGTCACCCCCTTCGTGTGGAACCCGGCCGCCGCCCGCCAGGGCGACGACGAGGCCCTCGCCGCCCTCGCCGAACGGCTCGACGGCGCGACCGCGCTCGTCAACCTCGCCGGCTCGTCGATCGCCGCGGGCCGCCTCGACGAAGCGCACCGCGCGCGCGTCAAGGGCAGCCGCGTCGACGCGGCGACGACCCTGCTGGCCGCCGCCCGCCGCACCGAGGCGCCCCCCGCCGTGTGGCTGCAGGCCTCCGCGGTCGGCATCTACGGCGACCGCGGCGACGAGCTCCTGACCGAGGCCTCCGGACCCGGCGACCCCGCAAGCGACGTCCTCGTGCCCAGCAGCCTCGCCTGGGAGGCGGCCGCCGCCCCCGCGGCCGAGCTGACGCGGCTCGTCACCGCCCGCTTCGGGGTCGTGTTCGACCGCGACGCCGAGGCGTGGCGCAAGCTGCTCCTGCCCGTGCGGCTCTTCGTCGGCGGCCCGCTCGGCTCCGGTCGCCAGTGGATGCCCTGGGTCAGCGGCCGCGACACGGCCCGCGCGCTGGTGTGGCTGATCGAGACGCCGTCCGCCGTCGGCACCTTCAACCTCACCGCGCCCGAGCCGGCGCGCCAGATCGACGTCACCCGCGCCGCGGCGCGCGCGCTGCACCGACCCGTGTGGCTCCCCGCGCCCGCCTTCGCCCTACGCCTGGCGCTCGGTGGGGTGGCGGACGCGCTGCTGCTGTCCTCCCAGCGGGTCATCCCGGAGCGGCTGCTGGATGCCGGCTTCGTCTTCGAGGACCGGACGATCGAGGGGGCGGTGCCGGGACTGGTGTGAGGCGCCGCGGTAGATTGCCCCCATGAGCACCCCCCCTGCCGCCCCCGACCACCCCTGCCTGCAGGACCTGCTCGCCGCCGACCCCGCCATCCACGCCCTGGTGGTGCGCGAGGGCGAGCGGCAGCGCGACGGCCTGGAGCTCATCGCCTCCGAGAACTTCACCTCGGCCGCGGTGCGGGCCGCGCTCGGCACGGTGCTGACGAACAAGTACGCCGAGGGCTACCCCGGCAAGCGCTACTACGGCGGCTGCGAGGTGGTCGACGAGGTCGAGACGCTGGCGATCGAGCGCCTCAAGCGGCTGTTCGGCGCCGCCTGGGCGAACGTGCAGCCGCACTCGGGCAGCTCCGCGAACCTGGCGGTCTTCCACGCGCTGCTCGAGCCCGGCGACCTCATCATGGGGATGGACCTGTCGCACGGCGGGCACCTGACGCACGGCTCGCCGGTCAACTTCTCGGGCCGGCAGTACCGGGTGGTGGCCTACCCCGTCGACCGCGAGAGCGAGCGCATCGACATGGACGAGGTGCGCCGCCTGGCGCTCGAGCACCGGCCCAAGATGATCATCTCCGGCGCGTCGGCCTACAGCCGACCGATCGACTTCGCCGCCTTCCGGGCGGTGGCCGACGAGATCGGCGCCTACCTGCTGGCCGACGTCGCCCACATCGCCGGCCTCATCGCGGCCGGCCTGCACCCCGACCCGGTGCCGCACGCCCACGTGGTCACCAGCACCACGCACAAGACGCTGCGCGGGCCGCGCTCGGGCATCGCCTTCGGCTCGGACCCCGAGATCGGCGCCCTGGTCGACCGCGCGGTCTTCCCCGGCAGCCAGGGCGGGCCGCTCATGCACGCCATCGCCGCCAAGGCCGTCGCCTTCGAGGAGGCGCTGCAGCCGTCGTTCCGCGGCTACCAGGAGGCCGTGATCGCCAACGCGCGGGCGCT
>JAABRV010000104.1 GCA_011390735.1 Trueperaceae bacterium
CTTGCCGAGCAGCACGACGTCGGCCCTCCCCTCGCGGACGATCGCGTCCGCCTGGGCCGCGGTCGTGATGCGTCCCACCGCGCCGCTGGCGACGCCGGCCTCGCGCCGCACGCGCTCCGCGAACGGCACCTGGTAGCCGGGCTGCACCGGGATCTGGACGCCCGCGATCGCGCCGCCGCTGGAGCAGTCGACCAGGTCGACGCCCAGGCCGGCGAGCTCGCGTGCGAGGCGCACGCTGTCGTCCGCGCTCCAGCCGCCCTCGACCCAGTCGCTGGCCGAGATCCGCAGCAGCAGGGGCTTGCCCGCCGGCAACGTGGCGCGCACGGCCCCCACGACCTCGCGCAGCAGCCGGCCGCGTCCCTCGAAGCCGCCGCCGTACCCGTCGTCGCGGGTGTTGACCAGCGGCGACAGGAACTGGTGGATCAGGTAGCCGTGGGCGGCATGGATCTCGACCGCGTCGAAGCCGGCGGCGTCGGCGCGGGCGGCGGCGTCGGCGAACGCCGTCACGACCCGAGCGATCCCGTCCTCGTCGAGCGCCGTCGGCCTCCGCAGCCTCGGGGAGAAGGGCTCCGCGGTCGCGCCCACCACCGGCCAGCCGCCGTCCTCGTCGGCGACGGCGCCCGAGGCGGGCGCCCAGGGGCGGTGGGTCGACGCCTTGCGTCCCGCGTGCGCCAGCTGCACGGCCGACGCCGCGCCCTGCGAGCGCACGAAGTTGGTGACGCGGCGCAGGGCGTCGACCTGGTCGTCGCGCCACAGGCCGAGGTCATGCGGCGAGATGCGGCCGCGGGCCTCGACGGCGGTCGCCTCGACGACCACCAGGCCGACGCCGCCCGCCGCCCGGGCGCCGAGGTGCACCAGGTGCCAGTCGTTGGCGCGGCCGTCCTCGGCGCTGTAGGTGCACATGGGCGACATGGCGACGCGGTTGCGCAGGGTCACGTCGCGCAGGTGGAGCGGTTCGAAGAGGTGGGGCATGGGCCCAGGATGACCCGGGAACGGCGCGAACGGGTCCGCATGGGCCCGCGGGGTCGCCGGGCCGCGGCGCGCCGTCAGTCCTCGCCGGGTCGCTCCACCGGTCGCGCGTGGTCGCCGGCGTCGTCGTCGCCGCCGACCGCGCCGACCACGACGTCGTCGAGGTCGGTGACCAGCTCGGGGCGCCCGGCCACGAGGGCGAGGAAGGCGTCGACCACGCGCGGCGCGAACCAGCGGCCGCGTTGCCGGCGGATCTCCTCGACCGCCTCGGCCAGCGGCCAGGCGTGCTTGTAGGGGCGCTCGTGGATCAGCGTGTCGAACACGTCGGCGACGGCCACGATCTGGCCGACCAGCGGGATGTCGTCGCCGCGCAGCCCGCGGGGGTAGCCGCTGCCGTCCCAGCGCTCGTGGTGGTAGGCCGCGATCCGCTCGGCCATCACGATCAGCCGCGAGCGACCCTGGGACAGCAGCCGCGAACCGACGGCGACGTGCTCCTTCATCTGCGAGAACTCGTCGTCGGTCAGGCGACCCGGCTTCAGCAGGATGTGGTCGGGGATGCCGATCTTGCCCACGTCGTGCAGCGGCGCGGCGCGGTGTAGGAGCTCCACCTCCTCCTCGGGCAGGCCCAACCGCTCGCCGAGCAGCGCCGAGAGGAGCCCCACGCGTTGGGCGTGGCGGCCCGTGGCGTGGTCGCGGTACTCGGCCGCCGCCGCCAGGCGCTCCAGAGCATCGAGGCGCGCGGCCTCCAGCTCGATCGTCCGCTCCCGTACCAGCTCCTCGAGGCGTCCGGCGTGCTCGCGTAGCCGCAGGTGAAGGTAGCGGGTCCGCAGGAGGTTGCCGACGCGCAACCGGATCTGCTCCTTGCGGAAAGGTTTGGTGATGAAGTCTTGGGCGCCGCGCACGAGCGCCTCGTGCTCCGCCGCGGGCTGCAGGTCGGCCGTCAGCACCAGGATCGGGAGGAAGTCCCCCGACGGCGTCGCGGCGTTGATGCGCTCGATCAGCTGCAGGCCGTCCAGACCCGGCATGTGCAGATCGGTGCACAGGAGATCGAACGACGCCTGCTCGCGCAGGCCGTGTTCGAAGAGCGTCCACGCCTCCAGCGGATCGGTGGTCGCGGTCACGCGGCGATGCCCGAAGGACTGCAGGATGCGTTCCAGCAGGACGGTGTTGGCAGGCTCATCGTCCACGACCAGGATGCGCGCGTCATTCGCGTAGCGAAGGACTTCGTCGGGGTCGGCGGGCGCTCGCATGCCCGCGACGATAACGGCGGACGCGCGCCGCAGCCGTCGGCGGCCTCACAGCGGACGCGGGTCGGGCGGGCGAGCTTCCGGTCCGCGCGGCGGCATCCTTCACCCCGTCGCGGCGGGCCCCGTTGCTAGACTCGGTGCGCATGGCCTCGCCGCGTGAAGCCCCGTTCGGCCCCTTGCGGTTCAGCGCGCCTTCCGTGGGAGAGGCCCCGGCTGGGCCGCGCGGCGCGACCCGCGTCGTGCCGCCCGACGATCCCTCGCGCGACCCCCGCCGCCCGGTGCGCATCGCCCGCGGCGTGTCGGCGGTCATCGTGGTGCTCGCGCTCGTCGGGCTCCTGCAGGCGGGGGTGATGATCGCCATCGAGGCGCGCCGGCTGTGGACCGCGGAACGCGAGATCGCCCGGCTCGAGCGCGAGGTGGGCGACCTGCGACGCGAGACGGCGGACCTCATCGAGATCGCCGGGCGCGGCGACGACGAGCGCTTCCGCGAGCACCTGGCGCGGCGCCAGGGCTACGTCTACCCCGACGAGACCCGCTACGTGATCGTCCCCCCGCCCGCCTCGCTGCTCGACGACCGCCCGGCCGCGGGCCCCTGAGCCGCGCGCCGACGAGGAGCCGACCGTGCCCGACGACACACTGGCCTGGATGAACGAGTTGACGGCCGACATGGAGGAGCGGCGCAAGCGCGTACAGCGCGGCGGGGGCCCCGCGCGCGTCCAGCGACAGCACGACGCCGGCAAGCTCACCGCCCGCGAGCGCCTCGACGCGCTGCTCGACGAGGGCAGCTTCGTGGAACTGGGCGCCTTCGTCGAGCCGAACGAGCGCGGCCTCGACGCCCCGGGCGAGGGCGTGGTGACGGGCTACGGCGAGATCGACGGGCGGCGCGTGTTCGTGTTCAGCCAGGACTTCACCGTGCTGGGTGGCAGCCTCGGCAAGATGCACGCCGCCAAGATCTGCCGCGTCATGGACCTGGCGGCGAGGGGCGGCTTCCCGATCGTCGGCCTGAACGACTCCGCGGGCGCGCGCATCCAGGAGGGCGTCGACGCCCTGTCGGGCTACGGCGAGGTGTTCGCGCGCAACGCCAACTACTCGGGGGTGGTGCCGCAGGTGTCCGCCGTGCTCGGACCGTGCGCAGGCGGGGCCGTGTACAGCCCGGCGCTGACCGACTTCGTGCTGATGTCGCGCAGCAGCGGCACCATGTTCATCACCGGCCCGGACGTCGTCAAGGCCGTGACCAAGCAGACGGTCAGCGTGCAGGAGCTCGGTGGCGCCGACGTGCACGCGCGCCTCAGCGGCGTCGCCCACCTGGTGGAGGACGACGACCGCGCGGTGCTCGCACGCGTCCGCGAGCTGCTCGCCTACCTGCCCTCCTCCGCCCGCGGCCAGCCGCCGCGGCGCGCCACGCGCGACCCCGACGACCGGCGGCTGCCGCAGCTCGCCACCATCGTGCACCCCGATCCGCAGCGGGCCTACCCGATGCGCGAGGTGATCGCCGCGGTGGTCGACGACGGCCGCTTCCTCGAGACCCAGCCCGAGTTCGCGCGCAACATCGTCGTCGGCTTCGCCCACCTGGGGGGTCGGGCCGTGGGCATCGTCGCCAACGACCCGCGCCAGCTCGCCGGCACGCTGACGATCGACGCCTCGGACAAGGCGGCCCGCTTCGTGCGGACGTGCGACGCGTTCAACGTGCCGGTGGTCACCTTCGTCGACGTCACCGGCTTCCTGCCGGGCGTGGCGCAGGAGCACGGTGGCATCATCCGGCACGGTGCCAAGATGCTCTACGCCTACGCGGAGGCGACCGTGCCGAAGCTGACCGTGATCGTGCGCAAGAGCTACGGCGGCGCCTACCTGGCGATGAGCTCGCGCGACATGGGCGCCGACGTGGTGCTCGCCTGGCCGACGGCCGCGGTCGCGGTCATGGGTGCCGACGGCGCGGCCAACGTCCTGCACAAGCGCGAGATCGAGAAGTCGTCCGACCCCGCCGCCACCCGCGCGCGCTTCGTCGAGGACTACCGGCGCGAGTTCGACCACCCGTTCAAGGCCGCCGGCCGCGGTTACGTCGACGACGTCATCGACCCCGCCGACACGCGAGCGCACCTGGTGCGGCACCTCGCCATGCTCGAGGGCAAGCGCGAGGAGCGGCCGTTCCGCAAGCACGGCAACGTGCCGCTGTAGGCGCCGGAGGCGCCGTGGGCGTGCGGGGCCGACCGGCGAGCGTGGGGGCCCGGGCTGTTACCCTGCCGTCGTCGCGCGGCCTTGCAGGTCGCGCCAGGAGGTTTCATGGACGTCGATCAACTCGTCGACCTCGGGCTCAACGTCGTCGCTGCCGTCGCGGTCCTCGTCGTCGGCTGGCTGGTGGCCGGCTGGGTCGAGCGCCTGGTGCGCTCGAGCACGAAGCGCAACCAGCGCCTCGACGCGGCCCTCGTCTCGGTGCTGGCGCGGATCGCCCGCTGGGGCGTCCTCGCCTTCACGCTCATCGCCGTGCTCGACCGCTTCGGCGTCCAGACCACCAGCCTCGTCGCGCTCCTCGGCGCCGCCGGCCTGGCGATCGGCCTGGCGCTGCAGGGCGCGCTGTCGAACGTCGCCGCCGGCGTGATGATCCTCGGCCTGCGCCCCTTCCGCATCGGCGACGCCGTCGACATCGGCGGCAGCCTGGGCATGGTGGAGGACGTCGGCCTGTTCGCCACCAAGCTGCGCTCCTTCGAGGGCGTGCCCGTGTTCATGCCCAACGGGCGCATCTGGGGCAACGAGATCAAGAACTTCAGTCGCGCCGAGCGGCGGCGCATCGACCTCACCGTGGGCGTCGGCTACGGCGACGACCTCGACCGCGCGCTCGGGGCATTGCGGGCGGTGGTGGCCGCCGAGCCACGCGTGCTCGTGGATCCCGAGCCGCTGGTCAAGGTGAACGGCCTCGGCGACAGCGCCGTCGACCTGCTCGTGCGCGTGTGGACCCTGCCGGCGGACTTCCTGGCGACGCAGATGGACCTGACGAAGGCGGTCAAGGAGCGGCTGGACGCCGAGGGCATCAACATCCCCTTCCCGCAGCGGGACGTGCACCTCATCCGCGAGCCCGGCGCCTGAAAGCCTAGGGGGATTCGTGCCGCCGAGGCGCGGATCCCAGAGGCGCGGGCCTCAGGCCGCGCCGAGCGGCACGGGGCTGGGGCGCCGCCGCACGACGAAGTGCAGCCAGGCCAGCGCCAGCACCGCGGCGGTGGTCCACAGGGCCGCCCGGTAGGCGGCCAGCGGCGGATCGGCCGGGTCGGCGCCGAGCACGGCCGCTGCACCCGCGACCACCCAGCCGAGGCCCATCTGCATCAGGGCGCTGCCGCCGATGCCGAGGACGTTGATCGCGGTGACGGCCCGGCCGGCCGCGGATGGGAAGAGCGAGCGGGCGCCGTCGTAGCCGAGCACCTGCAGGCCGGCACCCAGCCCGAAGGCGGCCCACGTGACCGCCAGGGCCGCGACCGGGGTCGACGGCGGCGCGATCGCCAGCGTGGCGACGGCGGCGAGCGTCAGCAGGGCACCGCCGCCCATCGCCCGGCGCAGCCCGAAGCGGCCGGCGGCCGGCCCGGCGACCAGGAAGCCGACGGTTGCCGAAAGCCCGAGCACGAGCAGGAGGCGGGCGGCGACGCCGACCTCGAGGCCGAGGCCGCGCACCAGGAACGGCCCTCCCCACAGCCCCTGGTGCCCGTAGAGCGCGCCCGCCATGGCGAACTGCATGAGCGCGAGCCGCCAGAACTCGCGGTTGGCGTAGATCGTCCGGAAGGTCACCGCGGGCGCGTGGACGCCCGCCCTGGTCGCCGACGTGGGGGCCGCCGGCGTCCCGGACGCGCCGGCGGCCGCCGCGGGCGACCGCGGCGCCGCCCGCACGACCACGGTCAGCAGCGCCGCCACGGCGGCCGTGACGACGCCAGCCGCGACGAACACCCCGCGCCAGCCGATGCCCGCGGCGAGCGCGGCCAGTGGGGTGGTCGCGCCGAGGGCGCCGAGGCTGCCGAGCCCCACGAAGACGCCCGACATCGTGGCGAAGCGGCGCGGCTCGAACCAGGCCGCGAAGGCCTTGAGCGCGCCCATGAGGACGCCGGCCATGCCGAGCCCGATCATGGCGCGGCCGACGGCGAGGCCGGCGAAGCCGTCGGCCGCGGCGGTGACCAGGCTGCCGGCGGCGGCGATGAGCATGAGACCGGCGGGCACCCAGCGCGGACCCCAGCGGTCGAGGGCGGCCCCCAGCGGCAGCTGGGCCGCGGCGAACACCAGGAAGAAGAGGCTGGTCATGAAGCCGAGCTGCTCGGGCCCGAGGCCCGCGTCGCGCTGCAGGTCGCCGGCCAGCACGGCGTTGGTGCTGCGGAAGAAGTAGCTGAGGAGGTAGGCGGCGAGGAAGGTCAGGACCAGGGCGGTGCGCCGGCTCACGCGGCGGACGCTACCACTTCCTCAGAACACGTCGCGCAGATCGTCCAGGATCTGCCAGCCGACGCCCGGCGGGGTCGTCTCCAGCGCCCGCTGCAGCGTCTCGGCGACCCACGGCAGAACCGAGGCGGGATCCTCGCCCTCCTCCACGAGCCGCAGCACCGTCAGCTGGTACACGACCTGGGTGGCCGAGAGGGTGCCGTCGTCGAAGAAGGTGAACGGCGCCGCGGGCATGGGGTCGCACGCGACGTGCACGTCGCCGTCGAGCGTGGCTGGGAGGTGCGCGGAGAGGTCGACGGCCAGGTCGCGCGGGTGCCAGACGTAGCCCTGCAGGAGGCGCACGGCGCGACGGCCATGCGCATCGCGGGCGCCGTGCGCGCCGCCCGCGCCGCGGGCGGGCCGGGCCTCGCGGTCGTCGCCCGCGGCCTCGGGGCGCAGGTGGCCGTCGCCCGCCAGCGGGTGGTCGTCGTGGTCGTCGTGGTGGTGCATCAGGCGGAGGTCGCGTTCCAGCCGGGGCCCTCGGCCAGGTGTGCCAGCTCGGGCAGCGCCGCGCGCCAGCGCGCCGCGAAGGCGGCCGGGGTGTCGAGCAGCAGCGCCCGGAAGCCGAGCGCCCGGGCGGCCTCGACGTTGGCCTCGGCGTCGTCGACGAAGACGATGTCGTGGGGCGCCAGCTGCATCCCCTCCGCCAGGGCCATGAAGGCGACGGCATCGGGCTTGCGGGCGCCGATCTCGTTGCTGAACACGAAGCGCTCGATGCGCGCGGTGCGTGGGTCCTCGCGCACCCGGTCGCACAGCACGGGGACGTTGTTCGACAGCATCCCCACCGCGTAGCCGTCGGGGATGCCGGCGAGCAGCGCGTACGCGGCCGGGCGCTCGAGGGGGGCGTCCAGGAACGCCTCGCGGAACGCGCCCTCGTCGGCGTGGCGTTCCACGGCGCGCGAAAGCCGCTCGGCGAAGGTCGGCAGGTCGAAGCCGCCGACCTCGAAGAGCTCCATCAGCTCGAGGTAGCGCGGCCGCAGTTCGGACTCGGGCAGGCCGTAGAGGCGCGCGAGCCGGGCGATCGCGCGGCCGTCGAAGGTGCCCACCGTGAACACGCCGCCCCAGTCGAAGGCGATCCCCCGCGGGGCGGCGGCGCTCACGTGGCGGCCTCGGCCGGCGTCCGGCGCATGTCGACCTGCGTGACGCGCCGCTCGCTCTCGCGCTGGTACCACTCGAAGAAGATGCGCGTGAACGGCAGCCCGAAGAAGAACAGGCCGAACACCTTCATGATCGCGCCGGCAAGGGCCTGGTCGGCCATCACGCTCAGCCCGAAGGCGCGCGGCGCCAGCGCGTAGATGGGGTAGACGACGTCCGGATGGAAGGTGATGCCGGCGAACACGGGCAGCTGCGCGATCGGCAGGGTGAACAGGTACGCGAGGCGGACCATGTACGGCGCGCGCGGCAGTTCCTCGAGCGGGCTGAGGATGGGCCACCAGACCATGACGGCGGTGATGAGGAACGTCAGGTGCTCCACGTGGTGCAGCGTGGCGTCCATCAGCGCGCCCTGGTAGATCGCCGGGACGTGCCACAGGGCGAAGAAGAGCGAGAAGACGGTGAACGTGACGAACGGGCGCAGGACGACCCGGGCGACGGGCAGGACGCGCGGGTGGGTCAGCATCGCGCGCCACAGCCACGCCGGGACGCCCACGATGAGCATGCGCGCCACGACGTAGCTCAGCAGCAGGTGCTGGATCATGTGGGCCGACAGCAGGTAGCGCTCGGCCAGGTCGTGCAGCGGCGACCCCTCGACGACGAAGAAGAGCGCCAAGGCGGCGTAGAACAGCGCCGCGGTGCCGGGGCG
>JAABRV010000105.1 GCA_011390735.1 Trueperaceae bacterium
CCTCGAGGCGATCACGGGCCCGGCGGCCCAGCAGTGGGTGCTCGAGCAGGGCCTGGCCATCCCCAGCCGCACGGCGCTGGCCGACAACCCGTTCTTCCTCGAGGGCACGCCCGAGGCCATCGCCAACCGGGTCGTGTTCGAGGGGGCGGCGGACGGCAACGTCCTCGGCTTCCAGTTCGGCAACATCGGCACCGACTGGATGACGCCGATCAACGACGCCTTGGTCGCGATCATGACCGGCCAGGCGAGCGTCGACGAGGCGGAGGCCCTGACCGAGGCCCAGCGCGACCTGAACGCCCTCATCGAACGCGCCCGCTGAGGCGCAAGGAACGACCCGCTCGCTGGGCGCGCCTCGGGCGCGCCCAGCGAAACCCGAAGCCTCCTGCGGCACCCCGACCGGGTCCGGCCGCCGCTCATCAAGGAGGTCCCACGTGCGGACCAAGCGATCCGACACCGTCGCGGCGTACCTGTTCCTGCTGCCGTTCCTCGTGCTGCTCCTGATCTTCTTCGTGGTCGCGACCGGCCGCGCCATCTATTTCAGCTTCACCGATTACGACCTCTTCCGCCCACCGAACTGGGTCGGTCTGCGCAACTATGCCGCCCTGTTCGCCGACGCCCTCTTCCTCAGCGCCCTGCGCAACTCGATCCTGTTCGCGGTCATCGTGACCGCCGTGCAGACCTTCCTGGCGCTCGTCATGGCCGCGGTGCTGAACCAGAAGGTGCGCGGCATCGGCTTCTTCCGCGCCGCGTTCTACATGCCCAGCATCACGAGCTCGGTCGTCATCACGCTGATCTTCCTGTGGATGTTCCAGCGGCGCGGCCTGATCAACTACCTGACCGAGACGCTGCAGCGCCAGCTGCCCGTCCTGCTGTCCTTCGCACTGATCCTGATCGCCGTCCAGGTGGTCCAGGTGGCCTGGGAGCGCCGGCGCGCGCTGCCGGCGACGTGGACCGATCCCGCCCTCCTCGTCGTCTCGCTGCTGGTCGCGTCCGGCGCCACCTGGCTGCTCGTGACCACCGGCGTGATCGCGCCACGCGACGTGGCGCCGGTCGACTTCATCTGGCTCCAGACGCGCGACAGCATCCCGAGCGGCGCCCCCTTCTGGCTGTCGGTCCCGATCCCGCTCGCCGCCATCATGATCCAGAACGTCTTCACCACCATCCCGACCTTCATGCTCATGTACCTAGCCGCACTACAGGACGTGCCCAAGAGCCACTACGAGGCCGCCTCCATCGACGGCGCCAACGCGACCCAGCAGTTCCTGCGCATCACGATCCCGTCGGTCGCGCCGGTGACGTTCCTGGTCCTGACGCTGTCGATGATCGGCACCCTGCAGATGTTCGACCAGGTCGCGATCTTCGGCGACGCCGCGCCGCTGCGGTCGGTCGTCACGCTCGCCTACTTCGTCTACGACCGCATGTTCCCGGGCGCACAGACGCCCGAGGTCGGCTTCGCCGCGGCCGGCGCGATGTTCCTCGCCGTGCTCACGCTGGTCGTCGTCCTGCTGCAGCGCCGCCTGGTGCGCAGTGAGGGGTACTGACGTGCGCGCCGCCCCCGCCAGACCCGGTACCGCCGAGCAGCGCGCGTGGGAGCACTGGCAGGCGCGTCGCCGCTGGGCCCGCGCCGGCCTGGTGTACGCCGTCATGCTGCTCTTCGCGATCGTCTTCGTCGGGCCGCTGCTCTTCGCCGCGGTCTCCAGCCTGCGCACCGATCCACTCGAGTACCCCCCCAGCCTCGCGATCCCGCAGCTGCAGCCGGGCAACTGGGCGGCCGCCGCACGGCTCGGCCAGGCCGGCGCCGGGGACCGCTGGTTCGGTGGCTTCGCTCCCGGCGCCGTGGTCCCGTTCGAGATCGCCTACTTCGTCCCCGACGGCATCGACGTGACCACTCCGGACGTCGAGGTCCCTCGCCGCCGCCCGGGCGCCGGCCTCGGCGCGGTCCTCGCCATCGAGTACGCGGCCGACTACGCCAGCGTGAGCGAGCTGCAGCGCCTCCCGGACGTCCCGATGACGGTCGAGACCAGCGACGGCACGACCCGCGGCCGCCGGGTCGCCTACGCGTTCACCATCCGCTACGAGGGCGACGGGCCGGAGATCGACCGCCTGCCGCTCGACGTCACCGCCGCCGTGGGGATGCAGTACCTGGAATCGACGCTCACGGCCAGCCGCCTGGAGCGCAGGGGCCGCACGGCATCGTTCAACGACGTCGCGCCCGGCGTGCTCGGTTACGTGCTCCGGAACTACGTGCGGGTGTTCAACGAGGTCCGCAGCCCCGCCACGCGCCAGAGTCTCTTCGTCGCCTGGATCGGCAACAGCTTCACCTTCGCCGCCGTGCGGATCGTGGTCACGCTGGTGATCGCCTCGATGGCCGGCTATGCGCTGGCACGGCTGCGCTTCCGCGGCCGCGAGGCGATCTTCATGCTGGTCCTCTTCTCGCAGATGGTGCCCCTGCAGGTGCTGTTCATCTCCAACTACTTGGTGCTGCGCGACGGCATCTTCACCATCGGCGGCTTCACGCTGTCGAGCCTGTGGGGTTACCCCGGCGGCATGCTCAACAGCCTGACCGGCCTCGTGTTCGTGACGGCCCTCAACGCCGGCGCGGTGTTCATCATGAAGCAGTTCTTCGAGTCGATCCCGCGCGAGGTCGAGGAGGCCGCGATGATCGACGGCGCCAACCACTGGCGGCGCTACTGGAACGTCGTCCTGCCCATGGCGCGACCGGCCCTGGGGGCACTGACGATCCTGACCTTCCAGGGCGCGTGGAACGACTTCTTCTGGCCCTTCATCGTGCTGACGAGCCCCGAGAACGTCAAGACGCTGCCGATCGGCCTCCTCTCCTTCCGCAACACCTATGGCGCCGTCGGCGACTGGGGACTGATCCTGGCGGGCGCGGTGATGAGCGCGATCCCCGTCATCATCCTGTTCGTCGTGTTCCAGCGCTACTTCATGGAAGGGGTGTCGTTCGGCGGCGGCAAGGAGTGACGGGCCGTTCTGGTAGATTTCGAGCGGCCGCCCTACGGCCCATTCTGGAGCGAGCATGGACTTCCGCCACAACGCCGTCCTCAAGGAGCACTACACCTTCCTCGTCGGCGACGAGGAAGGCCAGGCGCTCGCAGGCGAGCACGGCCTCTACAACCGCGACACGCGCCTGCTGCGCCGCTACGCCTGGCGCTGGCTCGCGCCCGACGGCGAGTTCCAGACGCTCGTCGCCGAGAGCCCCCGCCCCGATCTCTTCCACGCGCACCACGCCCTCATCGCGGGCCCCTCGCAACTGCTCGCCGTCCGGCGCCGCCTGACGCTGCGGGCCGACGGCCTCAGCGACGAGCTCGAGGTCGAGAACACGTCGCTCGAGCGCCGCAGTCTCAGCCTCGAGCTCGAGGTGGAGGCCCAGTTCGGCGACCTGTTCGAGGCGCGCGGCTGGTACGCCCTGGAGCGCTCCGAACCCGACGCCGTCGCCTCGAACACGGCGCTGTCGATCACCCACACGGCCTCCGATGGCCTCCGCCAGGCGGTGCACCTGCGGTTCGACGACCTCGCCGCGGCCCGCCCCGACGGCGCGGACTGGGAACTCTCCCTCGCCCCGGGCGAGCGCGTGGGCCTACGCGTCGACGTGCGGATCGACAACCCGCTGGACGACGAGCCGGCCGCGCCGATGACGTACGCCGACTGGCACGCTTCCTTCGCCGCGCTACCGCCGCCCCCGGACGCGCGGGTCCTCGACCGCGCCATCGACGACCTTCGCGGCCTGCTCCTGTTCACGCCTCAGGGGCCCGTGCCGGCCGCGGGCATCCCTTGGTTCGTCGCCGCCTTCGGGCGCGACGCGCTGCTGACCGCCACGATGCTGCTGCCGCACCGCCCCGACGTGGCGGAAGGCACGCTGCGGTTCCTGGCCGAGCACCAGGGCCGCGTTCACGACCCGTTCCGCGCCGAGGCCCCCGGCAAGATCCTGCACGAGGTGCGCCACGGGGAGTTGTCGCGCCTGGGGCGCGTGCCGCACGCCGCCTACTTCGGCACGGTGGACGCCACGCCGCTGTTCGTCGTCCTGCTCGAGGCGCACCGGCGCGCGGTGGGCCACGACGGCCTGGTGCGCGAACTGCGCCCCGCCTGGGAGGCCGCCCTCGCATGGCTGGTCACGGACGGCGACCCCGATGGCGACGGCTTCGTCGAGTTCACCCCGGCGGCCGACGCCGCCGGCCTGACCGTGCAGTCGTGGAAGGACTCCGGCGACTCGATGAGCCACGCCGACGGCGCGCTCGCCGAGGGCGCACTGGCGGTGTCGGAGGTCCAGGGCTACGCGTACGCCGCCTTCACCGCAGCGGCCAGCTGGACCGCCGACCTCGGCGAGCCCGACGCCGCCGAACGCTGGTCCGCGCGCGCCGAACGGCTGCGGACGCGCTTCCACGAGGCCTTCTGGCTGGACGACCTGGACACCTACGCCATGGCACTCGACGGCGAGAAGCGCCCCCTGCGCGTGCGCAACTCGGACGCCGGCCACCTGCTCTGGTCGGGCATCGTCCCCGACGACCACGCCGAGCGCCTCGTCCGCTCGCTGCTCGGACCCGAGACCTGGTCGGGCTGGGGCCTGCGCACCCTCGGGGCGGGCGAACGGCGCTACAACCCGGTCAGCTACCACAACGGCTCGGTGTGGCCCCACGACACCGCCCTGTTCGCCGCGGGGCTCGCGCGCTACGGGTTCCGCGCCGAGGCCAGGCGGGTGCGCGACGTGGTGTACGCGCTCGCCGCGGCGCAGCCCGACCTGCGGCTCCCCGAGCTGGTCGCCGGCTACCCCCGCGACGACCGCCCGCCCGTGCCGTACCCGGTCGCCTGCCGGCCGCAGGCGTGGGACGCCGCCGCGCTCGTCTTCCTGCTCGGGCTGGGCGAGCCTGGCTGAGGACGGCCGAACCGCCGCCCGCTACGCCAGCCGCCGCAGCGTCCCGCGCACCACGGCGACCGCCCGCCGCGCCGCCACCTCCGTGAACGCGAGGAAGTCGACGCTCGCGTCGTTGTCGGCGGTGTCCGACACGCTGCGGACGATCGACCACGGCACGCCCCAGCGGGCGCACACCTGGGCGACCGCCGCCCCCTCCATCTCGGCGCAGCTCGCCGCGAAGCGTCGCCGCAGGTCGGCCACCCGAACGGGGTCGGCCACGAAGGCGTCGCCCGACGCGACGCGACCCACGACGAGACGCACGCCCTCGACCGCGGCCACCTCGGCCGCGGCGTCCGCGACCAGGTCGCGCAGTCCCGGCTCGGCCGCCCACACCGGCGGCTCGCCGGGCACCTGCCCCTCGTCGTAGCCGAGCGGCGTGACGTCGACGTCGTGCTGCACGGCGTCACGTGCGACGACCAGGTCGCCGACGCGCAGGCCCGGGTCCACGCCACCCGCCACGCCGGTGAACAGCACCGCGGCCGCCCCAGCACCGAGCAGCGCCTGCGTCAGCGCCGCGGCGTTCACCTTGCCGATGCCGCAGGCGGCGATCAGCACCGGCACCCCGTCCAGCGTGGCGCGATGCCAGCGGTACGGCCCCTCGCCCTCCTCGAGCGGGTCGCGCGCCGCCGCCAGCAGCGGCGCGACCTCCTCCGGCATCGCGCCGATGACGGCGAGCGGTCGCTCCGCCGTCACCCGCGTCGGGGTCACGCGGGCGTGTTCTCGAACACCAGCCGCCCGAGGTAGGACCCGCCGACGATGCCGGGGACCGCCAGCGCGACCATCAGCGGATCGAACGGCACCACGCCCTGGACGACCTTGGCGATCTCGATGCCCAAGAGCAGGAGGCCACCCGTGATCCAGGTCATCATCAGCGGCCGCGGCGTGTCGCGGCGCATGAGCCACATCACCGAGAAGTAGCCGAACAGGAAAAAGAACCCCGCGCCGGTGATGCTGCGCAGCAGCTCGTTCTCCTCCGGCGCCGGCGGCACGCTGGACTGCAGCACGATGAAGAAGATCGTGGCCATCATCAGCGCGCCCGAGAAGCGCCCGGCGCGCCGGCCCGGCCTCTTGCCGCCCTTGGCGGCGTCCTTGGCGGCGCCCGCGGCGGCCCCCTTGCCGTCGGCCGCGGCGGGCGGCTTCGATCGGGCCGCCGTGCGGCGCTCCGCGCGCTTGGCCCGCAGCTGCGCCACCTTGCGCTTGCGCGCCTCGCGCCGCTCCTCCTTCTCACGCTCGGCCTTCTTGTCCTGCTTGGCCTGGGCGCGGCGAATCTGACGGTTCATCATGCCGACCAGTCTACGGCTGATAGGCTCTTCGCCAGCATGGACCCCGCGACGAGCACCCCGACCGATGCCACCCTGCGCGACCTGGCGGACCGCTTCGGCACGCCGCTGTACGCGTACGACCTCGACGCCGTCACGCGCGAGGTGGCGCGGTTGCGCGCCGCCTTCCCCGGCGTCGACCTGCGCTTCGCCGTCAAGGCGAACCCGTCGATGGGCGTCCTCGCCCACCTCGCCACCCTCGACGTCGGCGCCGAGGTCATCACCGTCGGCGAGCTCGCCCGCGCGCTGCGCGCCGGCATCCCGGCCTCGCGCATGCTCGTCGGCGGCCTGGCGCACGACGCGCCGCTGCGCCGCCTCGCCAGCGCGGCGCCGCCCGACCTCGTCAGCCTCGACGGCGAGGGCACCTGGGCCGCCTGGCGGCGCCATGGCCTGCCCGCCGGCACCCGCTTCGTCGTGCGGGTCAACCCGCGGCTCGACCCGCGCACGCACCCGCACATGGCCACCGGCGCCGCGGACAGCAAGTTCGGCATCCCGCCCGAGGCCGCGATGGCGCTGGCGCGCGAGGTCGATGACGCCGGGGTGCTGGCCGGCTTCCACGTGCACGCCGGCTCCCAGCTGCGCGACGTGAGCATGCACCAAGACGTCCTCGCCGCGGTCACGCCGCTGTTCGACGCCTTCCCGGACGCACGCGTGTTCGACCTCGGCGGCGGCTTCGCGGTGCCCGACTACGACTTCGACGGGCTGCAGGCGCTCGTGCGACCGTGGCTGGAACGTCGCGGCCTGCGCCTGCTCCTCGAGCCCGGCCGCGCGCTCGTCGCCGACGCCGGCACGCTGCTCACCCGAGTCCAGCACGTCAAGGAGGGGCCCCGCCGACACGTCATCGCCGACGCCGGCATGGCCGACCTCCTGCGCCCGGCGCTCTACGGCGCCGAACACCCGGTGCGGCGCATCCCGCCGGGCGACGCGGGCGCCGACCCCGCACCCGGACCCCTCGTCACCACCGACGTCGACGGGCCGCTGTGCGAGAACGGCGATCGCCTCGCGCAGGGCGTCGCGCTGCGCGACGTCGCGCCCGGCGACCTCATCGCCGTCGGCCAGGCGGGCGCCTACGGCTGGACGATGGGCTCCTGGTACGCCTCGCACGTGCGCGTCGCCGAGGTCGCCCTCCAGGGCGGCCGCGCGTGGCTGCTGCGCGAGGCCGAGCCGATCGCCGAACTGTGGGCGCGCGAGCGCCCCGTGGCCGAACGCGTGGGGAGCATCGCGCAAGCGGGCCCCGCTCTTGGCGGGCCCTGGCAGCACGACGGGCCCCAGGGCGCGCGGTTGGCCGCCGCGTTCGCCGCGGAGCTGGCGGAGGAGCCCGGCCGCTGGTCGCTCGCCGCGGAACTCGCGGACGGCTCGCGGGTCGCGAGCGCCGCCGACGCGGGCGCGCCGGCGGCGTCGCTGATCAAGCTGCTGCTGCTCGGCGCGGCCCTCGACCCCGCCGTGGACGCACCGACCTGGGACGAGCGCATCGCCCTCACGGCCGACGACCTGGCGACCGGCAGCGGCGTCCTGCAGCTGCTGGCGCCCGGCCTCGCCCCCACCTGGGGCGACCTGCTCACGCTGATGATCACGCACTCCGACAACCTCGCCACCAACGTGGTGCTGGCCCGCCTCGGCATCGAGCGCTGCAACGCCTGGGGCGATGCCCACGGCCTGACGTCCACGCGCGTCGTCGGCCCGCTGCAGGTGAGCGAGGACCGCTGGACCGCCGCCCAGAAGCGCGGCGAGCGCGCGCGCACGACCGCGGCCGAGACGGCCCGGCTCGCGAGCGCCCTGGTCCGCCCCGAGCTGGGTTGGCTGCCCCAGGACGCGACCGCCCGCGCGGCCGCCACCTTGCGCTCGAGCGCGTTCCGCGATGGCCTGCTGCGCCGCGTCGGCGACGACCTCGCGGTCGGCGCCAAGGGCGGCTGGATCACCGGCGTGCGCCACGAGGTGGCCGTCTGGTGGGGGCCCGACGGGCGCTGGCTGGGCACGCTGGCGGCCCTGTGCCAGGAGCACCCCGACGCCTCGACCCACCTCGATCACGCCGCGCTGCGGGCGCTCGGGCGGTTGGGGCAGGCGTTCGATGCGGCCGTGCGCCGGGCAGAGCCCGGCGCCAAGTAACTCGCCTCGCGAGTTGCCGTGCGCCTGGCCGCCGCGAACCGTGGGCGAAGAGCCAAACGTCCTGGCGAGCGGGCGGGTACCCTGA
>JAABRV010000106.1 GCA_011390735.1 Trueperaceae bacterium
ACCTCGCGTGACCGCCGTCGGCCGCTTCCTCACCCGCCGCCAGAACGACGGCCGCCAAGGCGCCCGCCGCTGGACCGTCGCGGACGTCCTCACCTACGGCTACCTCGTCGCCGGCGTCCTCATCATGTTCGGCCCGGTCGCCTGGCTGGTGCTGTCGTCGTTCAAGACGCAGGCGAACCTGCTCGAGTTCCCGCCCACGCTGCTGCCGCTGGCGCAGGAGACCGCCGAGGTCGACGGCTACCCGGACCCGCTGCCGCTGTACGACGTCGCTTTCGAGGACGGCACCGTGGTGCGCCTCGCGCAGGTGCGGCGCGTGGGCCTCCAGGCGCAGATGGTCGACCCCGCCGACCCGGGCGAGATCGTGCGCGTGGCGATCGATCAGCGCACGCCCGTGCGCGTCTTCCGCCTGGCCACGGAGAACTACACGGAGTCGTTCAGCCGCTTCAACTTCGCCACCTACCTGCGCAACAGCGTGATCGTCACCGTCGGCGCCACGCTGATCACGCTGATCATCAACAGCATGGCGGCCTTCGCGCTCTCCAAGTACCGCTTCCGCGGCCGCAACGCGATCTTCCTCGTCATCATCGCGACGCTCATGATCCCGATCAGCGTCATCCTGGTGCCCGTCTACCTGGTCATCACCCAGGTGGGCTGGATCAACAGCCTGTGGGGCGTGATCATCCCGGGGGCTGCCACCCCGACCGGGGTGTTCCTGCTTCGTCAGTACATGCTGACGATCCCGGACGAGCTGCTCGACTCGGGCCGCATCGACGGCGCCTCGGAGTGGCGCATCTACTGGCAGATCGTGCTGCCGCTGGCCGCGCCGGCGCTGGCGGTGTTGGCGATCTTCTCGGTCATGTGGCGCTGGAACGACTTCCTGTGGCCCCTCATCGTGCTCACCCGCAGCGAGTTCTTCACCCTGCAGGTCGGCCTCAACGCCTTCCAGGGCGAACTCAACGTGCAGTGGCACTACGTGCTGGCGATGACCGTGCTGACGCTCCTGCCCATCACGGTCGTCTTCTCGCTGCTGCAGCGCTTCATCACCACCGGGATCGCCAGCAGCGGGGTCAAGGGGTGACCTTGCAGCGGGACGCCGGGCTCCTCCGCCGGCACCCCGCCAACCCCGTCGTCGCGGCCGCCGACCTCCCCTACCCGGCGGAGCTCGTGTTCAACCCCGGCGTCGTCCGCTGGCGCGGCGGCTACCTCATGGCCTTCCGTGCCGACACCGGTTGGAACCCGGGCACCGCCGTCTTCGGCAGCACGGTCATCGGGCTGGCGACGTCCGAGGACGGCTCGTCCTGGCGGCCGCGGCCCGCGCCGTGGATCGACGGCGCCGCGGCCGACGTCCTGCGCGAACGCGGCGCCACGCGCGCCTACGATCCCAGGCTGACCGTCGTCGAGGGCGTCCTCCACCTGTCCTTCGCGGTCGACACGCCGCACGGCATCCGCGGCGCCGTGGCGCGGGTGGACGACGACCTCGCGGGCTGGACGCTGCTCGACCTCACCGTGCCCGACGACCGCAACCTGGCCCTGTTCCCCGAACGCATCGAGGGCCTGCTGTGGCGCCTGCACCGCCCCTTCGCCGTCTACGGCCGCGGCGCGCCCGAGGCCTTCGACCTGTGGGCGAGCGCCTCTCCCGACGGCGTCCACTGGGGCGGCGCACGCCTGGTCCTGGGCAGCGAGCAGGTCCCCTGGGCCAACGCCAAGATCGGGCCCGGCGCACCGCCCATCAGCGTCGCGGCCGGCTGGCTCGCCTTCTTTCACGCGGTCACGATCGACGCCGCGCGCGAGCTGCCGGCGTGGCATCCCGGCTGGCGCAAGACCTACACCGCGGGCGCGATGGTCCTCGACGCCCGCGAGCCCTGGCGCGTGCTGGGCCTGTGCCGTGAGCCGCTGCTCGTGCCGGAGGCGGCCTACGAGCGCGAGGGCTTCCGCGGACACGTGATCTTCCCGGGCGGCGCCGTGCTGGAGGAAACGGGCGAGGTCAGGCTCTACTACGGCGCGGCCGATACCTGCGTGGCGCTGGCGGTCGGCGACGCCGAGGCGATCGCCGCGCGCTGTCTCGCCGACGGGCCGCCGCCCGGACACTGACCGAACGGGCGTCAGGCGACGTCACGCCACTTCGCGCAGCGCCGCCACGACCTCCTCGTCGCTGACCTGGCCGAACTCCTCGTAGTAGGCCCCGACGGCCCCGGCGTAGTCGGCGGGCGCCTGCAGCGCCACGACCTCGTCGACCTCCCGCCGCAGCCACGCGACGGTGTCGGCGGGCGCGACCGGGACCGCGATGACCACGCGGGCGGCGCCGCGGCCACGCGCGTCGCGCACGGCCGCCCGCATGGTGAGGCCGGTGGCGATGCCGTCGTCCACCAGGATCGCCGTCGTGCCCGCCAACTCCGTGGGCGGCCGCCCGCCCAGGTAGCGTTCGCGGCGCCGCGCCGCCTCGGCGCGTTCGTGGGCGACGGCCCGCTCGAACCAGCCTGGGTCGACGCGCGCCACCTCGGCCTCGTTCTCGACGACCTCGCCCACCTCGGCCACGGCCGCGATGCCGTACTCGGGGTAGTCCGGGTGGCCCACCTTGCGGGGGATGACGAGGTCGAGCGGCGCGCTCAGGGCGCGGGCCACCTCGATCCCGAGCACCACCCCACCGCGGGGCAGCGCGAGGATCACGACCCGTTCGTTGGCGAAGTCCTTCAGCGCCTCCGCCAGTCTGCGGCCGGCGTCACGTCGGTCTCGGTAGCGCATGGCGGCACCTCCTGGAGTGCTCGGCGGAACGCGCCGCCCATCGCCATGGCGGACGGCCGACGCCCCCACCGGGGCAGAGACCCGCGCCGCCCCGCCACGACGCACTCGGGCGCGGCGGCCTCGACCCCATCATCCCACCGGAGCCCGACCGGCACCCGGAGGGGCGACACCATGCGCGCCTCACCGAACGCCGCGCCCCTCCTCCCACGAGCGCACGAAGGCCAGGGCCGCCTCCCAGTCCCGGAACTCCCGCACCTCACGCGTACCCAGCTCGAGGACCTGGATGCGGATCCCGTGCCGCCCCTCGATGACCCGCACGATGGCGCTGTGGCGGACGCGGACGCGTTGCATGGGCCCAGCATGCCGGGCGGGTCGTTACGCCTCCGTCACACCCGACGCGTGGCGCCAGGCGTCCTCGAACTCCGCCCGTTGATGGGGGGGCAGGCGCGCCGCCGAGAGGCCGGGGACGAGCGCCAGCAGCCGCTCGCGCTGCGCGCCCGACCCGCGGCGCAGGACGGCCACCGCCACCGGACCCAGCACCACCGGGTAGTCCGTCGTCGACAGCGCATCGAGCGCGGCGTCGAGCAACGTGCGAACCGGCGCGTCGTCACCCAGCGCGGCGTGCGCCTCGGCGCTGCGTGCCAACGCGATCGCTCGCAGGAAGGGCTGATCGACCTCGCCCTGCAACGATCGGTAGTGCTCGAGCGCGTCGCCGAAGCGTCCCGCCTCGAAGTGGATCGCCGCGAGGTTGCTGCGGAAGATCGCCATGTTGTCGTAATGGCCCAGCGCCAGCGTCTCGCGCGCGAGCGCCTCGGCGTCGTCGTAACGGCGCTGGTCGGCGTAGCAGAAGAGCAGGTTGATGGCGATGTCGACCTGCAGGTAGCGCGCGCCCAGGACGCGAGCGAGGTCGTGGGCCTCGCGCAGGTGGGCCATCCCCTCCGCATGGCGCCCGAGATCGTCGTAGAGCGCACCGACGCCGGTGAGAAGCTGGCAAAGGCGCAGACCGGGCGGTCGCTGACGTAGCTGCTCGACCTCGGGCTCGAGGAGGGCCAGGGCCTCCTCGGAGCGCAGGAGCTGCTTGGCCACGCGCGCGCGGAGGATGAGGTGCTCGAGCCTCAGCTCCGGGTCGCCCACGAGCGCGGGGAGAGCGATGGTGGTGTCGAGCCACCGCTCCGCCTCCTGCAACCGACCCGCCACGAGCAGCAGCGACACCTTGGCGATGACCGCCGCGAGGCGCAGTTCGGCGTTCTCGGGCGCCGACACCAGCACACCGTCCGCCAGCGCCAAAGCTTCCGCAACGCGGCCCGCCTCCCGCCACGCATGGGCCAGCGCGACGCGCAGGAAACCGCGGTCGAGATCGTGCCCGCAGCGGTCCAGCGCGCGCTCGAGCACCTCGCCAGCCAGGGACGGGAGCCCGCGCCCGCGCAGCGCCGCGGCCTCGCGGACCCACGCCACACGTGCGCGGGCGGGTTCGTCGGCACCCATCCAGTGCTCGGCCACGACGCCGTCGTCGACCACGCCCTCCAGCGCCTCGGCCGCGACGCCGTGGATGAGCCGGCGCCGCGCCGGTGGCAGACCGGTGGCGAGCGTCTGGCGCAGCAGGTCGTGCCGGAACTCGCCGCCGTGCAAGAAACCCGCCTCGGTCGCCTCGTCGAGACCGTCGGCCACCGCGAACGGCGACAGGCCGGTGACGCGCGCGAGCAGGCGCGGGTCCAGCGGCCGCTGCAGCAGGGACGCGGCCTCGAGCGCCCGCTGGGTGGTCTCGCGCAGCCGCTCCACTCGGCGCCGGATGACGCCGGCGACGGCCGGCGGGACGTCGATCTCGCCGTAGTCCAGCGTCAGGTCGTCGATGTCGGTCTCCCAGCCTTGGTCGCCCTCGCGCAGGATGCCCGCCTCGAAGAGGGTCCGCAGCGTCTCCAGGGCGAAGAGCGGGTTGCCGCCCGAACGCTGCCACAGCCAGCGAGCGAACACTGGGGGTCCGTCCGGACGACGCATGAGGTCGGCGAGCAGGGCGCGGATCCCTTCCTCGTCGAGCGGCGCGAGCGTGACCACGGTGACGGCGCCCCGCGCGCGCAGCGCCTCGATCGCCCGACGCAACGGCGGTCCGACCTCGTCCGCGCGGAAGGCGCCGACCACGCGGTTGCCGCGCGCCGCGAGGTAGGCGAGGGTCTCGAGCGTCGCGGCGTCCGCCCACTGCAGGTCATCGACGACCAGCGTGCCGCCGGCAGCGTCGACCATCCGCGCGAGGGCCTCCGCCAGCCTCGCCTTGCCGATCTCCGACTCCATGGCCACGGGCGTGAGGTCCGGTGCCACGTCCGGGACCAGGCGCGCGAGATCCTCGCGGTAGGGCCCGAGGGCCGCCACCAGCTCGGGGCGGCTTCTCGCCCAGGCGGCGAACGGCTGGTAGGGCACGCCGTCCAGACCCTCCAGCGCACCGATCCGGACGGCCTCGGGCCACGTCTCGCGCAGCAGCCGGGTCTTGCCGACGCCCGGTTCGCCGGCCACCAGCACCACGTGCGTCGCGGCCGCCCGCAGGGTCGCGGTCTCTGCCTCGCGCGCGACGAGCTGCGCTTCGCCGCGCCCGCCGAAGGGCGCCACCGCCCGTCGCCGGGGTCCGGCGAGGATGACCGCCTCGCCGCGACGTGCCGCCTCGGCGAGCGCCCGGGTCGCCGCCAAGGGTGTCAGCCCGAGCTCCTCGTCGAGGAGCCGCTCGAAGCGCGCGTAGGCGGAGATCGCCTGGTCACGGCGGCCGTCGGCCAGCAGCGCCCTCAGGTAGGCCTGGAGCACGTCCTCGGCCATCGGCTCCGTCTCGAGCAGGCGTCGCAGCATGCCGATGGCGTCGGCGACCCGGCCCTCGGACACGGCGGCGTCCGAGGCCCGCGTCACCGCCTCGTGGTAGCCGTCGTGGAGGCGCTGGCGCTCGAGTTCGAGCCAGGCGTCGAACCCGCCCACGTCGTGGACCACGAAGCCTTCGAGGAGGGGCCCGGCGTAGAGGCTGGCCGCCCCCTCGCGTTCGCCCGCGGCCAGCGCGCGGCGGAAACCGACGACGTCGCAGGGGACCGACCAGCGCACGGCGCTCGCGGTCGCCTCGAGTTCGACGGCAAGATCGAGCCGTCGCACGCGGAGCAGCAGCTGGCGCAGGTTGCGCTTGGCCGCGCGCTCGTCGGCCTCGGGCCAGAACAGCAGCGCGAGGCGGTCGCGGTCGACCCATCCGCCGTCGCAAGCCAGGTAGGCGAGGAGGCAGCCGCGACGGTCGGCGGGGAGCGGGCGGCCGCGCTCTCGCTCGCCCAGGTGGGCGCCACCGAGGAGATGCAGCGTCGCGCGCATGTTGCGCACGAGTTTACCGGCTGGGTTCTCACCGACGGTGGTCAAGCCGCGCCGGATGCGAACCTCGTGGGGCACGCCCGTTCGGACGGGCCGGGCGCGGGCGTCGGGCGCGACACCTCAGGCCGTGTGCGTCTGGGCCCCCATGAGCTCCTCGAGCTGCAAGGCGTGCCGCATCGGATGCACGACCGCGTGCTCGAGCATGGATTCCAGGGTGAAGTCCTCGCCCCAGTTCGAGCGGTGGACCTCGGCGAAGCGCGCCTCGGGCACGTCGCGCAGCGGGGCCCGCCAGCGTTCCAGCACGTGCTCCAGGTAGGCGTCGGCGCGCGCCTCCATCTCCTCGAGGGGCGGCGCCGCCTCGATGCCGGGGTCGGGCAGCCCGAGCCGCTGCGTCAGCCAGATCATGTAGCGCCCGGCCGCGCTCAGCACGTGGCGCGCCATGGCGTCGGGCGAGGCGCAGTCCGGGTCGTCGGTGGGCGGCAGGGTGGCGCCCCAGGCGACGGCCCGCCGCCAGGTGGCCACGAAGTCCCGCAGCTCCCGATCGTGCAGCAGCACGAGCGCTCGGGCGCCGCGGTAGCGGTAGCCCTCGAGTTCCATCATCGTGCCCGCACCGTAGGGGTTGCGCGACGCGGCGTCAAGGGCGGGGCGCCGGCCGCCGGCCACGGCCGCCACGCGGTACCCTCTCGGCGTGCCCCAGCGCATCGCCGACCTCCCCACGCCCGCCCTGATCGTCGACCTCGACCGCGTCGACGCGAACCTCCGCCGCGCCCAGGACTACGCCAACGCGCAGGGGGTCGACCTGCGCCCGCACACCAAGACCCACAAGGGGCCGCGCTTCGCCCGGGCGCAGATCGACGCCGGCGCCGCCGGCATCTGCGTGGCCAAGCTCGGCGAGGCCGAGATGATGGCCGAGGCCGGCCTCGACGACGTGTTCATGCCCAACACCGTGATCGGACCGGACAAGGCCGCGCGGGCGGTGGCCCTCGCGGAGCGCGTCCGCTTCGCCATCGGCGTCGACCACCCCGAGCAGGTGGCCCAACTGGCGGCCGCCGCCGAGGGCGCCGCCCGCCCGCTGGAGGTCCTCGTCGAGGTCGACGTGGGCGCCGGAAGGGGCGGCGCGGCCGCCGGCGGGGTTGCCGAGCTCCTGCGCCGGGTCCGCGAGGCCCCCGGCCTGCGCGCCCGCGGCGTCTACGCCTACGAGGGCTTCACCTACACGACGCGCGACCGCGACGAGTTGGTCGCACGCCACGACGAGGCGCAGCGCGCGCTGCTGGCGGTCGCCGACGCGACCCGCCCCTGGCTCGACGGCGACGAGCGCCGGGGCGGCGCCCCGGTGGTCTCGCTCGGCAGCACCCCGAGCCTCCTCGCGGCCGTGCCGCTGCGCGCGGGGATCACCGAGATGCGCCCCGGCACCTACGCGTTCAACGACCTGCAGCAGGCGCGCTGGGCGGCGGCCAGCGGCCGCTGGCAGGACGGCCTCGCGCACGCCGCCGCGCACGTGCTGGCGTCGGTGGTCAGCGTTCAGGGGGACCGTGCCGTGCTGGACGCCGGCAGCAAGGCGCTCACCAGCGACCGCGCCGTCGGGCACGAGGGCCACGGCCTGCTCGTCGACCACGGGCTCACCATCGCTCGGCTCTCCGAGGAGCACGGCGTCGTCGAGGGGCCCGGCGTCGAGCGCCTGCGCGTGGGCGAGAAGATCCGGGTCCTGATGAACCACGTCTGCCCGGTCGTGAACCTCTTCCCCGTCATGCATCTGGTGCGGGGAGGCGAAGTGGTGGAGGCGCTGCCGGTGGCGGGGCGCGGGTTCTTGGTCTGAACCGCGGCCGTCCGGCCCCGCGGCGAAGCTACCGCTCGATCATCCCCCCCGGCGCGTCGACCAGCCGATCGAGCTCGTCGGCGTCGACGCTCGGCAGGTCGCCGAGCTGACCGAGCGACAGCGCGGCGCAGACCGCGCCGTAGCGCAGGCCGCGGGTGAAGTCGCCGCCCAGCACACCATGCAGCACCCCGGCGACCATCGCGTCGCCTGCGCCGATGCGGTCGAGGATGACGACCTCGCGCGCGGGCACGTGGGTGACGGTGTCGGCCTCGCGGTCCCAGCCCATCAGGCCGTCGCCGCCCATCGACATGACGAAGTGACGCGCGCCGCTCACCTCGCCCATCCCGCGCAACACGGCCACGGGCTCGCCGGTCGGCACGCCGAGCGCCGTGACGGCGTCGGCGAAGCTGCAGCACAGGACGTCGACGTCGGCGACCAGCGGCAGCGTCACGCGCTGCGCCTCCTCGGGCGACCACAGCCGGGCGCGGTAGTTGACGTCGTAGCTCAGCGGCACGCCGGCCTCGCGCGCGCGCCGCGCGGCCTCGAGCACCAGCG
>JAABRV010000107.1 GCA_011390735.1 Trueperaceae bacterium
CAGCCCACGCAGGATCACGTCGCGCAGCAGCACGATCGCGCCGACGGTCGCCGCGAGCATCGAGGCGAAGCGGATGTCGTAGTTCTTGACGTGCGCCATCTCGTGCGCCACCACGCCCTCGAGCTCCTGCCGATCCAGGATCGACATCAGCCCCGTCGTCACCGCGATGGCTCCGTGTCGCGGATCGCGGCCCGTCGCGAAGGCGTTGGGGGCGGGGTTGTCGATGACGTAGATCTTCGGCATCGGCACACCCGCGCCGATCGCGACGGCCTCGGTGACGTTCACCAGGTAACGGTGCTCGTCCTTGGTGGCGGGGCGCGCGCCGGAGACCGCCAGCGCCAGCCTGTCGGAGAACCAGTAGGCCGCCAGGCTCTGGCCGATCGCCAGCACGGCGGCGATGACGATGAACGTCCAGGCGGCCCCCGGGTCGAACGCCAGCGCCACCAGGTAGCCGATCCCCCCCAGCAGCAGCACCATGAAGCCCGCCAGCAGCCACGACGCCCGGCGGTTGGCGGCCTGCCAGTCCAGCAGGCTGATCCGCCGCCCGCTCAGGGGGTCGGTGATCGCGTCCGGGATGCGCGGCCGGTCGGCCGGGGCGGTGGTCACGCGACCTCCACCACGCGGCGATCAGGCCGGGGTGGCGCCGAAGGAGACCTGCGGCAGCTCCTTGTCGGCCTCGGGGACCTCGAGGTACACGTGCTTGGTCTTCCCCATCGGGCCGGCGAAGAAGTTGCCCGGGATGGTCGTGATGACCGTGTTGAACTGCAGCACGGCGTCGTTGTAGAACTGCCGCGCGTACGCGATCTTGTTCTCGATGCCCGCCAGCTCCTCCTGCAGCATCATGAAGTTCTGGTTCGCCTTGAGTTCCGGGTAGGCCTCGGAGATCGCGAACAGCCGGCCCAGCGCCGCCGTCATCATGTTGGCGGCTTCCGCGGACTCGTCGACGGACTTCGCCGAGGTCATCGCAGCGCGCGCCTTGCCGACGTTGTCGAAGACTTCCTTCTCGTGGGCGGCGTAGCCCTTGACCGTCTCGACCAGGTTGGGGACCAGGTCGGTGCGGCGCTTGAGCTGCACGTCGATCTGGCTCCAGGCGTTCTGGTAGCGGTTCTCGAGCGTGATGATGCGGTTGTAGACGTTGATGCCCCACAGGACCAGGGCAGCCAGGATGACGAGAACGACGATCGTGGTCACGGCGCAACCACCTCCGGCGTCAGTCTAGCGCGACACCCCGCTCGGTGCGCTCCTTGATCACGCCGCCGCCGAGCAGCCGCTCGCCGTGGTACACGACGGCGGACTGGCCGACCGCCACGGCGAACTGCGGGTCGTCGAAGCGGAGCGCGAAGCGCGCCTCGTCGATGACCTCCAGCGTCGCCGGCTCCGGCGCCTGGCGGTAACGGACCTGCGCCAGCACCCGGGCCGGCAGGTCGGCGGGATCGAGCAGCCAGTTGGCGCGCTCGGCGACCAGCGACGACCAGCTGCAGGCCTCGCGAGGCCCGACCACGACGGTGTTGCTCGCCGCGTCCAGCTCGATCACGAAGCGCGGCAGGTGCGACTTCCACAGCCCCAGGCCGCGCTTCTGGCCGATCGTGTAGAACGCCACACCGCGGTGCTCGCCGACGACTGCGCCGCCCTGCGAGACGTCGACCACCGGGCCCGGCCGCTCGTCGAGGCGTTCGGCCAGGTGCTCACGCACGCTGCCCGCCACGAAGCACAGGCCGTTCGACGACGGCTTCCAGGCGACCGACAGGCCGCGCGCCACCGCCTGCGCCCGCACCTCGGCCTTCGTGAGGTCACCGAGCGGGAACAGCAGGTAGGGCAGCACCCGCCGAGGCAGCGCCCACAGGAAGTACGTCTGGTCCTTGTCGTCGTCGAGACCCCGATGAAGCTCGACCCCACGCGGCCCGTCGACGCGGCGCACGAAGTGGCCTGTGGCCAGGAACTCGCAGCCCAGCTTGCGCGCGCGCTCGACGAACGCCCCGAACTTGATCTCGCGGTTGCACCACACGCACGGGTTCGGCGTCTCGCCCCGCTGGTAGGCGGGGACGAACGGATCGACCACCACGCGCTCGAAGTCGTCCCGGGCGTCGACGAGGTAGAAGGGCACCTCGAGCCGATCGGCGATGCGCCGCGCGTCGAAGGCGGCATCCGGGCTGCAGCACACGTCGAAGGCGCCGGCGGGCCGGTCATCGGGCCAGAAGCGCAGCATCGAGCCGACGACCTCGAAGCCCCGTTCGGCGAGCAGCGCCGTCGCCACCGACGAATCCACGCCACCCGACATCGCCGCCAGGACCTTCGGGGGGCGCGCAGCCGGCTCGGACCGGTCGATCGCGGAGGCTTGGTTGGGGGCGGCGGCGTTCACGAGACGCCAGTCTACCCAAGCGGCCGGGCTAGACTTGCCCTCGGAGGTACGTCGTGAAAGCGCTGCGCATCGCCCAGGTGATCGCCCTCGTCCTCGTGGCGGTCTACGTCCTGCTCTTCCACAACGCCAACCCCGGCACGATCGAGCTGCCGCTGCTGGGACGGGTGCCTCCCTCGCTCCTGGTCGTCTCCGTCGCCGTGCTGGCGTGGCTGATCGGCTGGCTGCCCGGCCGCCTGCGCTCCTGGCGCCTGGAGCGGAAGCTCGCGGCCACGCAGGCCGAGCGCGACACCCTGAGCACGGATCTCGCCCGCGCCCAGCGGTCCGAGCCGAGCGACCCGATCATCCCGGACCGCGCCTCGGGTGGCCTGCGACCCGGCGACGACCCGACCGACTACCTGTGAAACCGGCCGCGGGCGCACCGCCCGCCGCGAACCGCGACACGCCCAACCCGCGCGTGGCCCCGCGATGGCGGGTGCGGGAACCCGCGCCGCCCAGCGCGGTGGAGCGCCTCTCCGCGGCCCTGCGCGTGCACCCGCAGCTCGCCGCGGTCCTGTGGGCCCGTGGCCTGCGCGAGGACGTCGCCGAGCACCTCGATCCCGCACTGGCACCCAGCCCCATCCCCGACCTGCCGGCCGCCGCCGATCGCCTCATCGACGCCATCGACCGCGGGCGCCGCGTCCGCATCCACGGCGACTACGACGCCGACGGCATCTGCGGCACGGCCGTGCTCACGCTCGGCCTGCGCGCCCTGGGTGCCGACGTCACGCCCTTCATCCCGCACCGCATCCGGGACGGTTACGGCATCCACCCCGACCGGGTGGCGGAACACGCGGCCGCAGCCGACCTGCTCGTCACCGTCGACTGCGGCATCACCAACCTCGCCGAGATCGCAGCGCTGCAGGCCGCTGGCGTCGAGGTGATCGTCAGCGACCACCACACGCCGGGCGAACGCCAGCCCGACGCGCTCGTCGTCCACCCGAAGCGTTCGCCGCTGGCGCGCCGCGGGCTGCCCGAGCTCACCGGCGCCGGCGTCGCCTACCACCTGCTGTGGGCCGTGCACCGCCGCCTCGGGCTGCCCGACCCGATCGAGTTCGCCGACCTCGCGACCATCGGCACGATCGCCGACGTCGCGCCGCTGCTCGGCGAGAACCGCGCCCTGGTCAGGCTGGGGCTCGAGCGGCTGGCGGACTCGGCGTGGCCGGGTGTGCGGGCGACGCTGGCGCTGGCGCGCCTGCGGCAGGCGCCGACCGCCAGGGACGTGGCGTTCGGCCTCGCGCCGCGACTCAACGCCGCCGGCCGCCTCGGCGAGGCGGACCTCGCCCTCGAACTGCTCAGCGTCGCCGACGAGAAGCGGGCCCTCGCGATCGCCACGCGACTCGACGACCACAACCGCGAGCGCCGCCGCATCCAGGACGCCATGCTCGAAAGCGCGCTGCCGAAGGTCGACCCCGAGGCACCGGCGATCGTCATCGCCGACGACGCCTGGCATCCCGGCGTGATGGGCCTGGTCGCCAGCGCGCTGGTCGAGCGCTACCACCGCCCCGTCTTCATCGTGGCCGGCGGCAAGGGCAGCGTCCGCTCCACGCCCGGGATCAGCGCCGTCGGCGGGCTCGCCGCGGCGTCCGCGCACCTGCGCCGCTGGGGTGGCCACGAGGCGGCGGCGGGCTTCGCCCTCGACATGGAGCGCTTCGACGACTTCCGCGCGAGCATCCACGCCTACGCGGCCGCACACCCCACCCCGGTGCCGACCGTGGTGGCCGACGCCCTCCTCCCGCTGGACGCCGTCGACGCCGACCTCTTCGCGGCGACCCACGAGCTCGAACCGTACGGCGAGGGGCACCGCGCGCCGGCCTTCCTCATCCGCGCGCCGCTCGCCTCGAGCCGGGCCGTGGGCGCCGACGGCGCCCACCTACAGGTGCGGCTGGGCGACGTCGGCGCCCGCGAGACGAAGGGCATCGCCTTCCGGTTGGGGCCGCTGGCCGAGCGGCTGGTGCAGGGCGAGTCCGTCGACGTGGTGGCCGAGCTCAGCGAGAACGCATGGAACGGACGCACCACGATCGAGTTCCAGGCCCGCGCGCTGCGTCCCGCCGACGCCCTGGCGCTCGGCGACGAGGTCGCGCATCGCGGCGGGGAGGCCCGCCGCGTGCGACGCAGCGGCACGGGCGATGCGCCGAGCGTGCGGATCGACCCGACCGCCGCCGACCCGTTGGCCGAGCTGCGCGCGGCGCTCGCCACCGGTGACCCGGTGCGGGTCCACCTCGGGCCCGCCGACGAGGCGGCGCTCGTGAGCGAGGCGATCGCGTGGCCGACGGTGTCCGACGTGCGCGCCGCCTGGGTCGCGCGGGCCCGCGGGCAACGACCCCCGCTGGCCCCGCTCCTGGCGTCCCGCACCGACGACGTCTTGCGCGAACTCGGGCTGCTCGACGAGGCGGACCGCGTCGTCACCGGGCGCAAGGTCGAGCCCTACGACTCGCCCACCCTGCGCGCCGGGCTGGTGCGCCGCTACCTGCTGCAGACGCTCCTGGAGGCCTACCGGCGACTGGACGACGCCGGCTTCGAGCGGGCCGTGATGGTGCTCGCGGAACCCATGACCGACTGAAGCACCGTCGGAGACGCGTGGCATACTGGCCCATGCCCGCGGACGCCCAGCCTCGCCGACCCCCGCACGCCACGCCCACGACGATGGGCGCCGACCTCCGCGAGGCCCTCGAGCGCGACCTGCGCGCGAGCCTGGCGGGCGAGGTGCGCTTCGACCCTGTCGCGCGCTCGCTCTACGCCACCGACGCGAGCCCGTACCGCATCGCGCCCCACGGCGTGGTCTTCCCCCACCACGCCGCAGACGTCCGTGCCGTCCTCGAGGTCGCCCGCGCCCATGGCGTGCCCATCCTCATGCGCGGCGGCGGCACCTCGCTCGCCGGCCAGACGGTGGGCGAGGCGATCGTCGTCGACACCACCCGGCACCTGACCGCCGTCCTCGAGGTCGACGGCGAGGAGCGCGTCGCGCGGGTCGAGCCCGGCGTCGTCCGCGACCAGCTCAACGCCCGCCTCGCGCCGCTCGGCCTGCAGTTCGCGCCCGACGTCAGCACCAGCGACCGCGCGGCCATCGGCGGCATGGTCGCCAACGACAGCGCCGGCACCCGCTCGATCAAGTACGGCAAGACCGTCGATCAGGTGATCGCCATGACGGTCCTGCTGGCCGACGGGACCGTCAGCGAGCTGCGCGCCTTGAGCGGCGTGGAGCTCGAGCGGAAGCGACGCTCGAGCAACCTCGAGGGCGGCGTCTACCGCACCGTCCACCGCATCGTCCACGAGCACGAGGCCGAGATCCGCGCGCGCACGCCCAGGGTGATGCGGCGCGTGGCGGGCTACCACCTCGACGAGCTGCTGCCGGGCCGCCCCTTCAACCTCGCCAAGCTCGTGTGCGGCAGCGAGGGGACGCTGGCCGCGATCCTCGACGTCACGCTGGCGCTGCACCCGCTGCCGCGCCGGCGGGTGCTGGCGCTGCTGCACTTCGACACGCTGGCCGCCGCGCTCGAGGCGGTGCCCGCCATCGTGGCGCACCGCCCGAGCGCGGTCGAGCTGATCGACCGCGACATGTTCGAGCTGGCGGCGGTCAACCCGGCGCTCGCCCCCCACATCGGTTGGGTCCTCGGCGACCCGGCCGCGGTCCTCAGCGTGGAGTTCGATGGCGACGACGACGCCGAGCTCGCCGCGCACCTCGACGCCCTGGCCGCCGACCCGGCCGCCGGCGGTCGGGCGTACGGCACCTACCTGGCGACCGACGCCGCCGCCCAGCGCGAGGTCATCGACTTCCGCAAGAAGGGCCTGGGCATCTACGCCACCGTCCCCGGCGCCGCCAAGCCGACGCCGTTCATCGAGGACGCCGCCATCCCGATCGAGCACCTGGCCGACTACGTGCCGCAGGTGCTCGAGGTCTGCCGCCGCCACGGCGCCAAGGCGGTCCTCTACGGCCATGCGTCGGTCGGCGTGCTGCACGTGCGCCCGCTGCTCGACCTCAAGAGCGCCGACGGCATCGCCGCGTACCGCGCCATCGCCGACGAGACCTTCGCGCTGGTCCAGCGCTACGGCGGGTCGTGGTCGGGCGAGCACGGCGACGGCCTGGTCCGCAGCGAGAAGCTCCGCGAGGCCTTCGGCGAGACCGTGTACCGCGCGTTCGTCGAGGTGAAGCGGGCGTTCGACCCGCAGAACGTGTGGAACCCCGGCAAGATCGTGGACGCGCCGGCGATGACGGAGAACCTGCGCTACGGCGTCGGCTACCCGGCGGCCGAGATGCCGACGGTCTTCGACTTCGGGCCGGAGGGCTTCCTCGGCGCGGCCGAGGCGTGCACGGGCGTGGGCGCCTGCCGCAAGGAGGGCGCCGGGACGATGTGCCCCTCCTTCATGGCGACCCGCGACGAGACCCACAGCACGCGCGGGCGCGCCAACGCGCTGCGCGAGGCGATCGTGGGCGGGCTGCCCGGCGGCCTCACGTCCCGCGAGGTCTACGACGTCCTCGACCTCTGCCTCGAGTGCAAGGCGTGCAAGGCGGAGTGCCCCAGCCGGGTCGACGTCGGCAAGCTCAAGGCGGAGTTCCTGCAGGCGTACTACGACGCCCACGGCACCCCGCGCTCGGCCCGCGCCCTGGGCGGCGCGGCCAAGGTGGCGCCGCTGGCGCAGGCGTTCGCGCCGCTGGTGAACGCGCTGCTGCCGCTGGCGCCCACGCGCTGGCTGACGGAGAAGGCGATCGGCATCGACCGGCGCCGCACGCTGCCGGCGTACGCGCCACGGCGCTTCGACCGGGCGTTCCGGGCGCGGACGGAGGGCGCCAACGGCGGGGCGACCGCGCCGGCCGACGGGAGCGCCAACGGCCGGGCGGCCGACGCGCCCGCGGCGACGAGCGAGCCGCCGACCGTGGCCCTGTTCGTCGACACCTGGAGCAACTTCCACGACACCGCCCCCGCGCGCGCCGCCGCCCGGGTGCTGGAGGCCGTCGGCGCGCGGGTGGAGCTGGTCCCCTACCGCTGCTGCGGCCGCCCGCTGATCTCCAAGGGGCTGCTGCGCGAGGCGCAGGCGCAGGCGGCGGCCAACGTCGCGGCGCTGACGCCGTACGTGGAGCGCGGCGTTCCCATCCTCGGCCTCGAGCCCTCGTGCGTCTCCGCCTTCACCGACGACTACCCGTCGCTCCTTCCCGGCCCCGCGACGGACGCGCTGGCGCGCCACGTCCGCCCCCTGGAGGCGTGGCTGGCGAAGCGCTGGAGCGGCGGCGACCTGCGCCCCGAGGCGCTGTTCGAGCCGAGCGACGAGCCGGTGCTGCTGCACGGACACTGCCAGCAGAAGGCCGTGCTGGGCACCGCGGCCACGCGGGCGGTGCTCGGCTGGGCTTCGCGCGACGTGCGCGAGCTCGACGCCGGCTGCTGCGGCATGGCGGGGAGCTTCGGCTACACCCACTTCGAGCTCTCGCTGGCCATCGGCGAGCAGCGGCTCTTCCCCGCGGTGCGCGAGCACGCCGGCGAGGTCGTCGCCTGCGGTTTCAGCTGCCGCCACCAGGTGGCCGACGCCACCGGCAAGCGCCCCCGCCACGTCGCGGAGACGCTGGCGGGGGCACTGCGGTCGCGTGCGCTGCGGCCGCGCGGCTAGGCGCGGCCGCGGAGTTCGGTTCCGGGGGTCAGGGAAGGCCGGCGGCCAGGACGGCCTCGACGATCTCGGTCCAGGAGACCGCGCCGTTCGCGACGATGCGGGCCGACGCGATCTCCGGCTGGTTGAGGACCAGGCCCGCGAGCGCGAAGACGCCGTCGGGACCGAAGTTGGTCACGGCCTCCTCGGCCGGGCCACCGGGCTCGCCCACGACGATGCGCATCGCCATGCCGTAGTGCTCATGGGGGCCACACCAGATGTCGTAGGTGCCGGGGACGTCGAAGGTGTAGCTCCACGACTCGCCGATCGGCACGACGGGCGA
>JAABRV010000108.1 GCA_011390735.1 Trueperaceae bacterium
ACCATGAAGGCGAAGAAGTCGTCGAAGCCGTCCTCGGCGTCGCTGAGCGCCAGCCACCGGCGCATGCGGTGGAAGTCGGCGCAGAACGTCAGCAGCACCGGCGCTTCGAGCACCATGTCCTGCTCCATGTGCGGCGCGTGCAGGCGCTCGCGCAGGGCGCGGTCGCGGGTCACGACGATCGAGTACGCCTGCATGTTGCCGGACGACGACGCCCGCACCCCGGCCTCCAGGACGCGGCGCAGGACGTCGTCGGGCACCGGGTCGGGCCGGTAGCGGCGGATGGAGCGGTGGGCGAGCAGGTGGGCGATCGGGTCGGAGGCGGCGGCCATGGTGCCGCAGGGTACCGCCGGCGGTGGCGTGGACGCACCGGCGCCGGCGCTCCGTGGAACGGGCACCGGGCCCGTCGGTCGGCTCGCGGCGAGATCGCGGCAAGTTCGCGGCGAGATCGCGGCTGACCAGTCGTCAGCCGCCCGCGAGCGCCACCAACCCGTCCGCCAGTTCCTCGAGCCGCTCCCGCAGCGCCAGCCGCTCGCGCCACCGCGGCGGGATGCCGGCGGCGCCGTAGTAGGCACCCGCGAGCTGTCCCGCGACGGCCGCGGTGGTGTCGGCGTCGTCGCCGAGGTTGGCGGCCGCCAGGACGCACGCCTCGAAGCTCTCGGTGGTCGCGAAGGCCCACAGGGCGGCCTCGACCGAGTCCACCACGTAGCCCGTGCCGCGGATCTCGGGCGGCGGCTTGGCCAGGAACGAGCCGGCGGCGACCGCCGCGATCTTCGGATGCAGGGGCGCAACCTCCCACAGTCCGGGAGCGGGCGCGTACCCCGGCGACAGCAACGCCTCCTTGGGTGCGCCCCGGACCGCGCCCGCGAGGAGCCCGCCCAGGTAGCGGCAGGCGTCGACGCAGACGGGCAACGCGTGGGTCGTGCGCGAGCTCTCACCCGCGAGGCGGACGGCCTGCGCCGGGTCGTGGGCGAAGGCGAGGGGCACGGGCGCGAGGCGCATGATCGAGCCGTTGGCCGCGCTCTGCGCGTGCGTCGCGCCGCTCGTGGCGGGATCGCCGCTCGCCTCGAAGCGCTCGAGCGCCGCGCGGGTGGTGCCGCCGATGTCGAAGCAGCGGCCCGTCGAGCTCAGGTGTCCCTCGCGGTACCAGCGGAGGTAGCGCCGCAGCTGGTCCGCGGGGTCGAACGCGCCCGTCTCGACCAGGCTCTCGGCCAGGCAGGCGGCCATCGAGGTGTCGTCGGTCCACGCGCCGGGCGGCAGGCCGAAGGGCCCCCCGCCGACCATGTCGACGAGGGGCGCGAAGCTGCCGGGCGGGCGGAACTCGACGGTGGTGCCGACGGCGTCGCCGGTGGCGAGACCCAGGAGCCCACCGCGGATGCGATCGGCCGCGCCGGGCCCGAGGGCGGTCACGACGCCGCCTCCGCGCGCGGCGTCGCCGCCCGGGGGACGGCCTGCGCCCACACGCGGCGGTAGAGCTCGGCCATCGGCGGGTCGAACAGGACGAAGCGGACGAGCGCCAGCTCGCCCGGCTGCAGCAGCGCCCGCAGCGTGACGTTGACCGCGACCTCGGTGGCGACGTCGGCCGGGTAGCCGTAGGCGCCGGTGCCGATGGCCGGCAGCGCCAACGTCCGCAGGCGCAGCCGGCGCGCGATCTCGAAGGAGGCGGCGTAGGCCGCCTCAAGCGTCGCCAACTCGTCGAACTGGCCGCCCTTCCACGGGTGGGTGGTGGTGTGGATCACGCGGCCCGCGGGGAGCCGGAACCCCGGCGTCACGACCGCCTGGCCGTACTTGATGCCGCCGATCTCGCGGCAGGCGGCGGTGAGGTCGGGGCCGCCGCGGCGGTGGACGGCGCCGTCGACTCCGGCGGTGCCGAAGAGGCCACGGTTGCTGGGGTTGACGATCGCGTCGACGCGCTGGGTGGTGAGGTCACCGACCACGACCTCGACCCGCGCCTGGCTCCCGTCGGCGCGCAGCAGCGCGAAGGACCGCTCGGCCGCGGGCGGCGGCGCCTTGTGGGCCTTGTAGGCGTCGGTCCAGTCGCGCTCCCTGACGGCCATCGCGTGCAGGGCGCCGGCGCGGACCCCGCGCTCGTGCTCGTAGCGGGCGTGGAACGAGCGCTTCCTGGCCAGCGCGTCGTCACGCGCGCGCACCGCCTCCAGCAGGTGCGTGACGTCGGCGAGTCGGGCCTCGCGGGCGTCGTCGGCCGGCCACGCCGCGACCTCCACCCGCAGTGCCTCGAGGGTGGACTCGGCCTCGGGCAGCCGCCCGCGGCGCGTCAGCTCCTCGACGCGCTGCATCACCTCTGCCGACTTGGCGACCCGCACCGCGGACGCGACCGGCTCCACGACCGGCCGGTGGGCGATCTGGGCATCGGGCAGCGTGGGCACGTCGAGGTCGGCGTCGAGCGTCTCGGGCGCCTGGGTGAAGGTGTCGTGCCAGGCGAGCCGGAGGCCGTCGATGGCGGCGCCCGGCTCGACCTCGAGCGTCACGAGGAACTCGCGCGGCAGGCCTGCGATGAGGTCGGGCAGCTCGAGCGTGGTGCCCGCGGGGCCGCCGCCGGCCAGGCGCGCCCCGCCCAAGGCGTTCACGAAGCGCACCCCGCGGCCGCGCAGTTCGAGCGTCACGCGGCGGCCGCGGAGGGCGGAGAGGCCGGCGAGCTCGGTCTCGAACAGGCCGTCGAGCTGCTCGGGGGATTCGACGAAGGTGAAGCTGCCGCCGCCCGCGTCCGCCAGGTGACGCAGGAGGCCCTCGTCGAACTGGCGCCCCAGGCCGATCGTGCTGGTCGTGACGCCGTCGGCGGTGACCCGCGCGACGTCCTCCGCGATCGCGGAGGGGTCGGTCACGCCGACGTTGGCGAGGCCGTCCGAGAGCAGGACCACGCGGCCGAGGCCCGAGGCGACCGGCGCCGTCAGCACCTGGGTGCAGCCCTCGACCCAGCCGGCGTGCAGCGCGGTCGTGCCGCCGGCCCGCACCGCGGCGATCGCGTTCGCGATGGGTCCGCGGTCTTCGCCGACGGCGGTGCTGGGGACCACCAGGTCGACCTGCTGGTCGTACGCCACCACGGCGACCCGGTCGCCGTCGCGCAGCGCGGTGACGGCCGCGACGGCCGCCTGCTTGGCGTGCTGGAGCGGTGCGCCGCTCATGGAGCCGGAGCGGTCGATGACCAGCGCCAACGACAGCGGCTCGCGTTCGCGTTCGCTGGGCGGGAAGTCGACGGCGAGGTCGACGAGGGCGCGGACGGTGCCGCCGCCGGACGGCAGCGCACCCCGCTCGGGGCGGAGATCGATCCGTGGGGTGGGGAGGGTCATGGCGGCTCCTTCCGCGCACGAGGGCCCGCCCGATTTCGGGCGGCGGGGTCCCGTCCGGGTGTCGCCAGGACACCGGTGGGGTGGGGCTCTGTGGGGGGCTCGGGCGCCCGTTCGGGCGTCGAGGCCGTGGGGGACGGGACTCAGCGGCGGCGGAGGGTGCGCTCCAGGGCGATCGCCTCGAGCCGCGCGAGCAGGGCGTCGCGCAGCGCGTTCCAGGCGGCCGGGGTGGTGGGGTCGACGAAGTCGTCGCGCACGTGGAGTTCGAGGCCGTCCAGCAGGGGGTAGCGCGTCCAGGCGACGCCGCGCTCGGCGGGCGGCGGTGGGGCCGGGGCGGTCGCGAGGCGCTCGACGGCCTCCTCGACGCCGCCAGCCGCTTCGGCAGGCATGGCCGCGGATGCGTTCAGGAGCGGCATCTCCAGGGCCGGCGCGTCAGTTGGGCGCTGCTCCGCGGCAGCCGGTTGCGACCGCAGCGGCGGCAGCCCTGCCCGCGCCCGCATCGCGGCCAGGCGCTCCAGCGCGGCCTCGCTGGGAGCGGGCGGCGCCTCGACGACCGCCGGCCCGCCCGGGGCGAGGTCGAGGTCGGGACGCAGCTCGCCGAGCAGGAAGCGCGCGAGCCGCTCGCGGTCGTGGCGCTCGAGGAAGCGGCCCGCGAGCGAGCTCGGGTAGCCCTCGGCCAGCAGCCGCCGCAGCGCCAGGGCGCGGACGAGGTGGTCGCCGTCGTAGCGCGCCTCCACGCCCTCCTTGAGCGGCCTGGGCAGGACGCCCTCGGTCGTGTAGTGGCGCACCAGGCGCGGGGTGATCTCCAGCTTGCCGCGGGCCGGCGCGTCGCCGGGGACGACCTCGGGCAGCAGCCGGTTCACCTCCGCGACGAACGCGTCGAGGCTCCAGTCGCGGTCGCGGGCCGTGAGCGAGGCGTAGGTGACCGGCATGGCATCAGCGTACGCTATGACAAGATGCGTTGTCAATGCCAAAGCACTCTGCAACGCCTTGGCGTGCGGGCGTCCGTCAGGGGATCAGCAGCACCTTCAGCGTCGCGCCGCCCGCGCGGGCGAGGTCGTAGCCGCGCTGGGCCTCCTCGAGCGGCACCCGCGCGTCGATCCAGGCGCCGGCGTCGACGCGGCCGTCGGCCAGCAGCTCGATCGCGCGCTGCACGTCCTCGGTCTGGTACATCAGGGTGCCCTGCAGGCGCAGCTCGCGGTCCTGCACCCAGCCCGCCTGGATGGCGGGGTCGTGTCCGTGGACGCCGATGACCATCACCGTTCCGGCCTTGACCACCGCGGCGATCGCGCTGCGCAGGGCGGGCTCGTTGCCGACGCACTCCAGCGCGACGTCGAAGGCCTGCTCGCCGACCGTGGACGCCACCTCGAAGCCGAAGCGTTCGGCGGCGACCCGTCGACGGGCGTCGTCGGTGTCGACGACCAGTACCTTGGCGCCGTCCTCCCGGGCCACCACGGCGCAGGTGAGGCCGATCGTTCCGGCGCCCAGCACGACGACGTCGCAGCCGGCGACGTCGCCGGCGAGCCGCAACGCGTGGGTGGCGACCGCCAGCGGCTCCACCAGCGCGCCGTGCTCGGCGGGCATCCCGTCGGGCAGCGGGTGGAGCCGGTCGAGGGGCACGTCGGCCAGCTCGCCCATCGCGCCGGGCGCCTGGAAGCCCATCACCCGCAGGTCCTCGCACAGGTGGTACTTGCCGCGGCGGCAGGTGCGGCAGACGCCGCAGGCCAGCGAGGGCTCGAGGGCCACGGCCCTGCCGACCCACGTGGGGTCGACGCCGGCGCCGACGGCGACGACCCCGCCGACGACCTCGTGCCCCGGATGGACCGGGTAGCTGACGAACGGGTGGTGCCCGCCCAGCACGTGCAGGTCGGAGCCGCAGATGCCGATGGCGGCCGGCCTCAACCTGGCGTGGCCTTCCGGCACCTCGGCCGGCAGGCTGGCGGTCTCGACGCGCAGTTGCTCGGGGGCGTCGACGACGACGCGGCGGTAGGGCACGGGTCCGCTCATGCGCCGGGTTCGCCGAACGAGAACTGGACCTTCATGCGGTCGGGGTCGTGCTGTGCCAAGCGGAGTCCCTCGCCGAAGTCCTCGATGTCCAGCACGTGCGACACGAGCGGTGCTACCTTGACGGACCCACCTTGGATCATGGCGACGGCGCGCGGCACCGTCTGGTTGACGGCGAAGGTACCGATCAGGTTCAGGTCGCGGCGGAACAGCTGGTAGGGCGAGACCTTCGCCATGGCGTCACCGGGGGCGACGCCGAACACCCACACGGTGCCGCCCGGGCGGGCGTGATCGATCGCGCCCTCGAGCACCGACGGGATGCCCGTGGCCTCCACCACGAGCTCGAAGCCCAGCGGCGCGAACGTTCGCAGCTGTTCGAGGTCGTCGGGGGTCACGGCGAGGTCAGCGCCGAGGGAACGTGCCAGCTCGAGGCGCGCGGGCGCGACGTCGACGATGGCGACGCGCGCGGCGCCCGAGGCCTTGAGCGCCTGGAGCAGCAGGCAGCCCATGGGCCCCGCGCCCAGGACTAGGGCGATGTCGCCAGCGTGCACCCGGATGCGCTCCAGACCCCACACCACGCAGGCGAGCGGCTCGACCAGGGCACCCTCCGCGAAGGGGAGGTCGCCGATCGGGACGACCACGCGCTCGGGGATGGTGAGGTAGCGGGCGAAGGCGCCGTCACGGGCGACGCCAACGGGCACGAGGTCGTGGCACTGGTTGACCATGCCTCGCTGGCACTCGGGGCACAGGCCGCAGGGGAGGTTGGGGTCGGCGGTGACGCGCTCGCCGACGTGCCGCAAGCGCACACCCTCGCCCAGCGCGACGACGGTCCCGGCGAACTCGTGGCCGGGTGTCATGGGGAACTTGGCGAGCGCGTAATCACCGTCGAGGATGTGGATGTCCGTGCCGCAGATGCCGGCACGAGCGACCTCGATGAGTACCTCGCCGGGGCCCGGCGTGGGCACGGGGACGGTGGCGACCTCGGTGCGGCGGGGGGCCAGAATGCGGCCGGCGCGCATGGTGTCGGGGATGGAGGGGGTGGTCATTTCACGGCTCCCATCGTGAGTCCTGTGACGAGTTGGCGTTGGGCGAGCCAGCCGGCGATCAGCACCGGTACGACCGCGGCGGTGGCGGCGGCCGACATCTTGGCGACGAACAGGTCGCCTTCCGCGGCCTTGAAGGTGCTCACGTAGACCGAGAGCGGAGATGCGGCGCGTGTGGTGAGGTTGGCGGCGAAGAAGAACTCGTTCCAGGTGAAGATCAGTGCCAGCAGCGCCGTCGCGGCGAGGCCAGGCAGCAAGAGCGGCAGGAGCACCCTGGTGAACTCCTGCCACAGCGTCGCGCCGTCGAGGCGGGCGGCCTCGATGAGGGCCAGAGGTACGTCCTCCATGAAGCCAGTCAGCATCCACACGACCAGCGGCAGGTTCATGCCGGCGAACAGCAGGATCAGGCCGAGGTGGGTGTCGAGCAGAGACAGGTCGCGGAAGAGGATGAACAGCGGGACGATCACACCGGCCGGCGGGAGCATGCGCGTCGACATCATCCACAGCATGCTGCCATCGGTGCGCTTCGTACGGTAATAGGCCATGGCGTAGGCCGCAGGGAAGCCGAGCGCGAGGGCCAGGAGCGTCGAGCCGAGGGTGATCCAGACGGTGTTGCCCATGAACTCGAGGATCGGGCCGTTGAGCACGGCGATGCGCCAGTTCTCGAGGGTGGGCGTGAAGAACCACTTGGGGGGGAAGGCGATGGCGTCGTTCTCGGTCTTCAGCGAGGTCAACACCATCCACAGGATGGGGAAGAACATGGTGAACGCGACCAGCAGCGTGCCGGCGGTCCACGTGAGCGTGCCCAGACGCTTGCGACTCATCGGGCTTCCTCCTGGCGCGCGCGGCGCACGACCTGGAGGAACAGGATGACCACCAGGTTGGCCAGCACGATGGCGAAGAGGCCGTAGGCGGAGGCGCGGCCGATGTTCCAGCGGCTGAACGCCTCGAGGAAGATCTGGTACGGCAGGTTGGTGGTCTGGATGCCAGGGCCACCGGAGGTGATGACGAAGATCTGGCCGAAGACGTTGAGCACGAAGATGATCTCGAGCAGCAGGGCGATCTCGATGAAGCGTCGCAGATGCGGCAGGGTGACGTAGCGAAAGAGGCCGAGCGGCCCGGCGCCGTCGAGGCGGGCGGCTTCGATGACGTCCTCGGGCAGCGATTGCAGGCCTGCGAGCAGGATGAGCATGACGAACGGCGTCCACTGCCAGGAGACGATGCCGATGATCGAGGCGAGCGGCGCGCGTTCCACCACGTAGACGGCGGGCAATCCCAGGGTGCGCGACACCCAGGCGCTCAGGCCGAAGGCAGGGTCCAGCAGCAGGTACTTCCACACCACCGCCGATGCCACCGGCATCATCAGGAAGGGGCTGATCAGCAGCGTGCGGGCGAGCGTGCGGCCGGGGAAGGGGCGGTTCAGGAGCAGCGCGAAGGCCATGCCGAAGACGAAGGTCAGCACGACCACCGAACCGGTCAGCACGATCGTGTTGGCCAGGACCTGCCAGAAGTCCGGGTTGGCGAGGATCCGCTGGTAGTTGCGGAACATCGCGTCGAAGCCCAGGAATCCCGCGCTCCCCGGTCGCAGCAGGTTCCAGTTGGTGAAGGAGAAATAGATCGTCAGGGCAAACGGCACCTGCGTCATGACGATGAGATAGACGAGCGCGGGCGCCGACAGGAAGCGCCGGCCTTCGCCGATGCGGCGTGGTCGTGCGGTGGTGGTGGCCACGGAGCCTCCTTCGGGGGATCGGGTGGGGCGCCGAGCGCCCCACCCCAAGACGATGCGGCGGCCGCTTATGGGGGCGGCCGCTGTTGGCTCAGTAGTAGCCGGCGTCCTGCATCGCTTCTTCAGCGAGGCGCTGGGCGCGCTGCAGACCCGTGGCGACGTCGAGGTTGCCAGCGAGGATCTCGGCAACGATCTGCGCGACGTCGGTGCCGATGCCCTGGAA
>JAABRV010000010.1:0-28153 GCA_011390735.1 Trueperaceae bacterium
CGTCGGGTGCAGCACCTGTCACGGCCGCGTCGACCAGATGACGGAGATCTGGAAGGAAGAGCCCATGACGATGGGCTGGTGCCTGGAGTGCCACCGGGCGCCCGAGCGCTTCGTGCGCCCGCGCAGCGAGGTGTTCAACATGGCCTACGTCCCGCCGGCCGACCAGCTGACCCTTGGGGCCGAGCTCGTCGCCTCCTACCACATCGACACCGACAAGCTCCCGCAGTGCTCGACGTGCCACCGATGAGCGACGCCGTCCAGCCCGCCCAGCTCGAGATCGCGCCCTCGGAGGCGGCGATCGCCGATGCGCCGGCCGTCGACCTCGGCGCCGTCCGCGACCACCACGGTCCCGCCGCTGCCGCGCACCGGCAGCTCGCCGAGGTAGCGTCCCGGGGCGATCTGGCGCAGGTCCGTCTCGCTGCCCTGGAAGCGCGCCACCAGCGGGCGCTCGTTGACGTAGGCGCCGGCCTCCACCGCATCCACCACCACCTCGAGGGTCGAACCGCGCACCGTCACGCTCGCCGAGTACGGCGCGGGGCGCGCCTGCAGCCAGCGCACGAGGCCGCCGAGCAGACCCGGCAGCTCGTCCCAGCGACCGAAGTCGCCGGCCCACGAGCCCAGGTCGGTGGTGAACGCCGCGCTCCGCCCCAGGCCGTAGCGGCCGACCGCCAGGAGCGGCTCGCCGTCGACGGCCGTGAACAGCGCCTCGCCATCGGGCTTGAGGCTGGTGGCCACGTAGGCGGACAGCGGGGGCGCGGTGCCCTCGAAGGACGACAGCGGGTGCCGGCGGCCCTCGGGCGCGACGGGCTCGTCGCGCAGCAGGTCGCGGGTGGCCGTGAGCGCCTCCGCCACGAACAGCCGCGGGAGGGTGCGGACGTCGAGCGCCTCGTAGAAGCGGCCGCCGCCGCCCGACGCGAGCGCGGTCAGGGCGTCCGTGTCGGCGTCCGCGCCGATCGCGACCGCGCTGGTCGTGATGCGGTCGAGCCGGGCGCCGGTCGCGGTCCCGAGCCAGTCGATGTCGCCGGTGGCGGCGAAGGGGCCCTGGCGGTCGAACAGCTTGCCGTCCGAAAGCACGATGACGTGCTTGACCGCGGCATCGGTCGCGCGCAAGGCGTCGAGCGCCAGCAGGTACCCGGGGAGCAGGACGGTGCCCCCCTGCGGCTGCAGGGCGAGCGTCGCGTCCAACATCGCCCGCTTGCCGCTGTCGGTCGCGGGCCTGAGCTCGAAGACCCACCGCGTCACCGCCGGGTCGGAGAACACGACGAGGCCCAGCAGGTCGTCCTGGTAGGCGAGATCGATGACGTCGATCACGCCCTGCTTCGCGAGCTCCAGCCGGCTGGGGTTGCCGACCGCCATCGACTGCGAGATGTCGAGGACGACGACCATCGCCACCTGGGGCACGGTGACCTCGGTGCGGACGTCGCTGGACACCGGCAGCACCGCCTCGACCGGCGTGCGGTACCAGCCGCCGAGCCCGAAGCCCTCGGGTCCGCCCGTCATCAGGAGCCCGCCGCCCTGGTCGACGTAGCGGGCGAGCAGTTCCAGCTGCCCGGGGGTGAACGAGCCGACGCCGCCCCGCAGGACGAGCGCGCTGGGCTGGAACGGGGCCGTGACGCGTTCCGGTCCGCCCTCCTCGACGTCGAATCCCTGCACCCGCAGGAGGTCGGCCATCGCCGGGTCGCCGACCACCAGGACGGGGGAGGGGGCCGTGACGGCGACGTCGACCGTCTGGCTGTCGTCCTCGACGGGCTGGTCGAAGTCGACGGCGAGCGTCGCGCCCACCCGCAGCAGCGCCCCGGCGGCGGGACCTCCGCTGGCCGGGGCGACCACGCGGAAGGGGACGGCGTGCCTGCCGGCGGGCAGCTCGACCTCGATCGCCGTCTGCGGCTCGCCGTCGACGTCCGGGCGCAGCGTGACGCGGGCGGGGCGGTCGAGGCGCACGACGGCGACCACCTCGGCGCTGGCGCCGGGCGCGACCCGGTCCGGCGCCCACAGGGCCTCGAGGCGCGCGTTCGGCAGCCGCGGCACCACCACCACGTCGACGGGAACGGTGGCGTGGGGCACGCCGGGCGCGTCGCTCACGATCCCGGTCGCGCGGGGGCCGCCGGCGGCGTCCACCCCGTCGGACAGCAGCAGCACGCGGCGGGCGCCGTCGGCCGCCGCCACCGCCAGCGCCCGCCCCAGGTCGGTGCGGCCCGCGTCGAGCGCCAGCGGGGTGGCGGCCTGCAGCGCGTCGACTCGGGTCGCGTCGCCGGCGAAGAGGATGATCGAGGCCTCGCCGCCGAGCTGGTCGAGGAACGGCGTGGCCGCCGCCCGGGCCGCCCCCCCGACGCTGGCGGACACGTCGACCAGCACGGCGATCCGGTCCTCGACCGCGGGGCGTTGCGGCTGCGCCAGCGCCACGATCAGGGCGGCGAGCGCGGCCATGCGCCAGCGCCGGCCACGGCCGCGGGGCAGCAGCGGGACGAGCCCCAGCGCCAGCAGTGCCCACGGCAGGACGAACAGATCGGTGATGGCCGTCATCGGGCCAACCTACCCGGTGCCGGTGACCGGACCATGAGCCCGCTGCCTGTCGGTATGATGCGCGCATGCAGGTGAAGGCCGCACCGTACGTGCTGCTCGCCATGGCGAACGACGCCAGGGGAGAGGGGCTGCGACCCGTCGTCGAGCAGCTCGAGTTGGCGGCGGAGGTGTTCACCGACGTCGAGCGGTTGCTGTACCACACGCGCGGTTCGGTGCCCGAGGCGATCGTCCTGGAGCACGGCCTCGTCGACAAGGTGGCGCAGCTCGACCTCGTCGCCCTGCTGCGTCGGCGCGCCTCGCTGGTCGACGTGCCGCTCGTGTACCTCGGTCCACCCCAGCCGGACGTGACGGCCAGGGTCGTCGAGCAGGGGGTGGACGCCTACGTCACCCTGCCGACGCGGCCCGACGTGGTCCGCGTCACGCTCCGGCGCCTGCTCGACCGGCGCCAGGCCGAGCGCGGCCTCCGCTACGCGCTCGAGCAGTCGCGCCGTTACGAGCAGGCCTACAAGGAGTCGGAGCGGGTCAAGGACGACCTCATCCACATGCTGGTGCACGACCTCAAGAGTCCGATCTCCAGCGTCATGGGGCTCCTCGACCATTCGCTCGAGATGCTCAAGGCGGAGACCCACGAGGACGGCGGCGTGGACGAGCTCCTCAGCCTGGCGCGCGGCGAGGCGCAGCACCTGCTCAACCTGGCCGCGAACATCCTCGACGTCCGGCGCATGAAGGACGGGCACATGCCGTACGCGCCCGACGTGGTCACGAGCCTCACCGAGCTCGCCAAGGAGGCCCTCGGCGACGTCTCGGGCGGCCCGCGCGACCGCCACTTCGGCTTCCTCGTCCGGCCCGAGGCGGAGCGTCTCCAGGCGGACCCCAACCTGCTCCGGCGGGTCCTGGCGAACCTGATGGCGAACGCGATCAAGCACACCCGCCGCGGCGGCTACATCGACTTCCGTGCCTGGCGCCAGGACGACGACTTCGTGCTGTCGATCCGCGACGACGGCGAGGGCATTCCCGAGTCCGACCAGAAGCGCATCTTCAACGCCTTCGAGCAGTCGCGGCACACGGTGCACGACCGCTACGACAGCGGCATGGGCCTGACGTTCTGCAAGCTGGCGGTCGAGAAGCACGGCGGGCGGATCTGGGTCGAGTCCAAGGTCGGTCGCGGCTCGACGTTCTACTTCACGATCCCGGTCGACGTGGCCTCGCCCGTCGGTGACGACGCCGTCACCGTCGCCGGGGGCTGACGGGCGAGGGTGCCGCCCGACCTGACGCTCGAGCGCGCTTGCCGCCAGCGCGGTTGCCGGATCGTGGCCGGGGTGGACGAGGCCGGTCGCGGCGCCTGGGCGGGGCCGGTGGTGGCGGCGGTGGTCGTCCTGCCCGATCTCCCCGGCCTGCCGTACGTCGACTCGAAGACGGTGTCGCCGGCCAGGCGCGAGGCCCTCGCCGCGCACGTGCGGGCGACGGCCACGGCGTGGGCCGTGGCGGAAGCCACGGTCGCCGAGGTCGACGCGCTGGGCCCGCTGTGGGCCACCCACCTCGCCGTCCACCGCGCCATCGCCGAGCTCGGCGTCGTCCCCGACGCCTACGTGACGGACTACCTGCGGCTGCGCTTCGCCGCACGGCCGCAGCCCGAGGTCGTGGCCCCGGCGCGCGCCGACGGGCTGTCGCTGAGCGTCGCCGCCGCCTCGCTGCTGGCCAAGACCCACCGCGACGCACGCATGCGCGCCGCAGCGGTAGATTGGCCGACGTACGGCTTCGAGCGCCACATGGGCTACGGCGTGCCGGCCCACCGGGCGGCGCTGCGCCACACCGGACCGTGCCCGTGGCATCGCCGCAGCGTGCGGCCGGTGGCCGAGATCGCAAGTGCGAGCCTCGTCCTGTGGCCGGAAGCGAAGGAAGGTACCGCATGACCGACGCCATCGGCGTGACGTTCGACAACGGCCCCAAGCTCCACTTCGTGGAGTCCCCGCCGACGCCGCCCCCGGTGGGGGCGCACTGCGTCGTCACCACCCGCCGCGGCCTCGAGGTGGGCCGCGTGCGCACCGAGCCGCGCCGCGAGGAGCGCACCGTCGGCCATCTGCTGCGCGTCGCCGACGCGGTCGACCTCGAGGCGCACGAGCGCCTGCGGGCCAAGGCCGACGACCTCAAGTGGCTGGTCCGCGCGCGTTCCCGGCAGGCGGATGCGGACGTCAAGATCGTCGCCCTCGAGTTCACGCTCGACGAGGCGGCGCTGGTGGTCAGCTACACCGCGGAGGGGCAGGCGCCCCTGCGGGTGATCGCCCAGGCGCTCATGGACCACACGGAGGCGCGGCTCGAGTTCGTCAACGTGGGTCCCCGCGATCAGGCGCGCATGCTCGGCACGCTCGGTCGTTGCGGTGACGGCTCCTGCTCGTCCACCTGGCTGCAGTCGTTCAGCGCCGTGTCGATCCGCATGGCGCGCGACCAGCAGCTGCCGCTGAACCCCGAGAAGATCACCGGCCCCTGCGGCCGGCTGATGTGCTGCCTGCAGTACGAGCACGACCTGTACCGGGAGCTGCTGCAGGGCATGCCCAAGAAGGGTGGCAAGGCCTGCCACGACGCGTCGGGCGTGTGCGGCCGGGTGGTCAAGGTCAGCCCGCTCGCCGGCACGGTCGAGCTGCGGACCGAGGAGGGCACCTTCCACGAGCTGCCGGCGGACGAGGTGCGGCGCATCAAGGGCGGCGACTGACCGTCGCGGTCCGGCGCCCGCCTAGTTCGGCCGGGCGCGCCGCAGTTCCAGGACCCATGCGCGCAGCGCCAGGTCGCGCTGCGCGTACGCGGCCCAGGCGCTTTCGAGGGCGGTCGTCGCCGCGTCGCCGGAGAGGTACGCGGCGTGACCGCCGGCCCGCCAGGCCTCTCGCAGCAGCCCCGGCACCTCGGCGTCGCCGGCCGGCCACAGCTCGGCCAGCGCATCCGCGGCCGCGAAGGCCCCCGCGAGATCGCCGCGGACGGCGTCCAGCAGGCGGGCGACCGCCGCCCGACGGTGGGCCGTCGTGTCCGGGTCCGCCAGGGCGGCCTGCCACGCCCCGGGTCGGCCCAGGCGCAGCGCCGGGTGCGGCGCCAGCGCGGCGCGAACCTCGGGCGGGGCCTCGGCCGGGACCAGCCGCAGGGTGGTGCAGCGCGAGGCGACCGTCGCCAGGAGGGCGTCGGGGCCCTCCGCGATCAGCACGATCGTCGCCCGCGCCGGCGGGTCCTCCAGCGTCTTGAGGAAGGCGTTGGCGGCCTCGTCGGTGAGCGACTCCGCGTGGTCGATGACGCCGACGCGGTGGCGGCGGACCGGCGGGCGCTGGAGCCACGGGCCCAGCGGCTCGCTCTCCGCGCGCTCGCGCGGCACCAACTGCTCGATCCGCAGCTGGGGCCGGCGCGCCGGCTTCCCGTCGCGGGTCGTCGTGGCGGGCCCGATCTCGCGGTAGTCGGCGGCCCGCACGACGCCGTCGGCGTCGGGGGCATGGTCGCGGCAAGCCGGGCAGCGGCCGCACGGGTCGTCGAGGCGCGCCTCGCAGTTGCGCAACGCGGCGTACCAGCGGGCCACGGCGCGGCGGCCCACCCCCACCGGACCGGCGAGCAGCAGCGTCCGGGGGGCGTCGCGCTCGGCGCTCGCCATCGATCGCAGCGCCATCAGCACCGCGTCCTGGCCCATCGGGGTCGGGATCACCGGCCCTCCAACAGGCGGCTCGCCAAGCGGTCCGGGTAGCCCGCCCGGCGGAGCCGCCGGATCACCGCACCGACGTCGTAGGCGACCCGGTGGACCTCGAAGTGGCGCGTCTCGGCGTCGAACAGCGCGTACGCCGCGAAGTGGTTGCCGTCGCGCGGCTGACCGACCGAGCCCGGGTTGAGGAACGCCGTCGCCCGCGGTGGCACGCGGTAGCTGCGGTGCGTGGCGTCGAAGTCGACCATGCGCCACAGGCGCCCGCCCTCGTGGACGACGCTGACGTGGGCGCGCGGCACGTGCGTGTGGCCCACCAGGCCGACGGGTGCGGGGAGGTGGTCGAGCTGCTCCTCGGCGTCCGCCAGGGTCATCAGGTAGTCGAACGGGCGGCGGAAGCCCCCATGGGCGGCCGCCCAGCCGTCCCGGCGCGCGCCCGCGGTCATCGCGTCGATATAGCTGCGCTCGCTGTCGCCCAGTTCGCCCAGGTGGCGCTCGACCACCTCGACGACCCCCGCCTCCTCGTCCGCCGCGTCCGCGTCCCCGCCGTTCGCCAGGGTCAGCAGCAGTTCGTCGTGGTTGCCGCGCAGGGCGACGACCGGTTCGAGGGAGCGGACCAGGTCCAAGGCCTCGCAGGGGTACGGGTAGTAGCCGACGAGGTCGCCCAGGAAGACGGCGGCGTCGTAGCCACGGCGCCTCGCGTCGGCCACCACCGCCGATAGCGCTGGCGCGTTGCCGTGCACATCGCCGAAGACCAGGTAGCGCATGCGGAAGCACCATACACCGCGTCCGCTCCCTCGGCGGCGAGGGCGCGGCGCGCTTGCGCGCGCGCCGACGGGCGCGAACCGGCGCCCGCGCGGACGCCCGCGGCCCGGAACGGGGGGCGAGCGACTGCTAGACTGGCGCGGATGCAGACCCGCCGGGCGGTACCCCGATCCGTCGCGCCACCGTCCGACCCGAGGGCCTCGTCGGCCTCCAGGCGTCGGCGCCGGTGGTCGGGTGTCGTGGTGTGGCTGCTGTTCGTGTGGGCGCCGCTCGCGTTCGCGGAGGGCTTCGCGGTGCCCGACTTCCCGCCGCGTGACGACGTGCCCGCCGCGGTCGCCGAGACGTTCATGGGGGCGTTGCGCGCGGAGCTCTCGGCGCGCGGCGTGCGGGTCAGCAGCGCGCCGCTCGTCACCGCGGGCATCGCGGGCAGCCTCGAGCCGGCGTTCGGCGAGTTGGTCGCCGACCTGGAGGGCACCCGCTACGCCGTGCTCGGGGAGTTCCTGCGGCGAGACTCGGACGAGGGACCCTACGCCGTCGACCTGGTGATGGTCGACGCGGTCGGGGGCCGCTCGAGCGACCTCGTGTCGCGGGCCTTCGGTCTCGCCACCCAGGAGGCGGTCGTGCAGGAGGTGGCGGCGATCCTGCTCGCGTTCACGGTGCCCGACGCGGTCTTGCCGCCTGGCGACGCCGGTCTGTTCATCTCCACCGCGCCGAGCGGCGCCGAGGTGCGCGTCGAGGGCACGGTCGTCGGCGTCTCCGGGGCCCTCGACCTCCTCGGCCTGCGGCCCGGGCGCTACGAGGTCGAGGTGCGGCTGCCGGGCTACCTGCCCGAGGTCCGCAGCCTCGAGCTGCGCAGCGGCGACACCCGCTTCCTGCACGTCGTGCTGACCGAGATCGCCGGTGGCAGCCTGCAGGTGCTCGCGTTCCCGGAGGCCGAGGTGTGGTTCGAGGGCCGGCGCGTCGGCACGACGCCGGCCACCCTCACGGCCCTGCCGGGCGACGTCGAGGTCGAGTTGCGGCGGCCCGGCTTCGTCACGCGCAGCTTCACCGTCCCCGTGCGCAGCTTCCGGGTGACCCGGGTCGACGCCGCCCTCGAGCCGCTCGGGCAGCCGATGATCGTGTGGCCGCTCGAGGAACGCGTCAGGGTCCTCATCGATGCGCAGCTGTACGAGGAGGGCTACGCCCTCATCGGCGTCGGCCTGCGCACGATCGAGGTCCTCCAGGACGGCGAGGTGCGGCGCTGGCGGCGCGCGCTACCCGAGGAGGGCGTCTTCGAACTCGACCTCCGGAGCGGCGACCTGCGGCTCATCTACCCCTGATCGCCCGCGACGGGGCGTGACGCGCCCCGGGTCAGCGGTCGGTCGTCATCACCCAGGCCAACGCCAGCGATGCGGTACCGGGCGCGACCCAGCGGGCGCCGACGTGCACCGTGCCGGGTCCCCACGGCCGCTGCAGGCTGGCGGCGAGGTGGGCCTCGGGGCGGTCCGACCAGCGGGGGCCGAGCGCGCCGGCCAGCATCGCCTGCGTGGCGCCCGCACGCACCACCCAGCCGAGCTCCAGCCCCGGCCCGCTCGTCGCCGCGTCGGTTCCCCACCACACCGTCAGCTGGGACTCCGGCGCCCGGCGGGGCGCGTGGTGGACCGTCAGCCCCGCGGCCGCGTGGCTGTCCAGCGCTCCGAACGCCAGGTCGAGGCGGACGCTGAGGTCGATGTCCGGCGCGACCTCCGCCCGCCGCAACGAGGCGGCGGCGGCGCCTGCCCAGCCGTCGCCGGAACGGTGCGCGCGCGGCGTCAGGTCCACCGTCCACCGGCGGTCGATGCGCCACACGGCGTTCGCGGCCAGGTCGAGGCGGGCGCCGCCGCCGACGCCGGCCAACGGCGCGAGATCGGCCGCGGGCGGCGTCGCCGTCGGTGCCCGAGCCAGCACCGACCAGGGTCCCGGCGCCCGCGTGCCGGCGGCGGCGTCGAGCCGCAGCGCGACGGGCCCGAGCGTGCCGCGGGCGGCGACGGCGAGCCCGACACCCCCGGCCTCTACGCCGGTGCGCGCGTCCAGGACGAGGGTGCCGAGTGGGCCGGCGGCCACGGTTCGCCGCCAGCCGACGGCCGCGGAGGGGCCGCCGTCGAGCCAGCCGATGCCGATCTCGAGGGTGTCGTTTCCCAGGCGGACGTCGTGCAGGGCCGCGCGCGCGTGCGGCGTCGATCCGCCGCCGGGCGCGGGCACGTCCGCCCCCAGGGCGACGGTCCAGGAGCGGGCTGCGGCGATGGGCGCGAGGGCGAGGCTGGCGCCGAGGACGACGGCGAGCGGGGCGAGGCGGCGCATGGGTCACGGTACCAACCGCCGTCGTGGCCGGCGCCGGGGCGGTGGTACCATCGTCCGTCGCGTGCGCCCGTTACGACCGGCGCACGCGCACCCGCGCCATCCCATCGGCGCGAACTGGAGGCCCCAGCATGACCATCCTCGGGAGGATCACCGTCCTGCCCCGCGTGCCCAAGGCGCTCGAGCGCCTCGAACGCCTCGCCCACAACCTCGCGTGGACGTGGGACCCAGACGCCCGCGTGCTGTTCCGCAACCTCGACGAGGAGCTGTGGGATCGCGTCGGCCACAACCCGCTGGCCCTGCTGCGGGACGTGGATCAGGCCCGCCTCGACGCCATGGCGGAGGACCCGGCGTTCCTGGCCCAACTCGAGGTCGTCGCCGCCCACTTCGAGGCCCACCTGGTCGACGTCGGCTGGTACGGCCACGAGATCGGGGCGCCCGACACCTACGCGTACTTCTGCGCCGAGTACGGCTGGCACGAGGGCACGGCCACGTATTCGGGCGGCCTCGGCATCCTCGCCGGCGACCACACGAAGGCCGCCAGCGAACTCGGCGTGCCGCTGGTCGCCGTCGGGCTGTGGTACCCGGAGGGCTACTTCCACCAGCGCGTCGCCGCCGACGGCCGGCAGGAGGCCGTCTACCAGCGCACGAGTCCCGACGAGCAGCCGATGGAGCGGGTCGTCGACGACGCCGGTCAGCCGGTGCGCGTGCGCCTGCGGGTGTTCGGCCGCGAGGTCGTCGTGGGCGCCTGGCGCGCCTGGGTCGGGCGCATCCCCGTCCACCTGCTCGACGTCGACCTGCCGGAGAACCATCCGGACGACCGCGCCCTGCTCGCCCGCCTCTACGGCGGCGATCAGCGTACGCGCATCGCCCAGGAGATGATCCTGGGCATCGCCGGCGTGCGCATGCTGCGGGCCCTCGCGATCGCGCCGACCACCTGGCACATGAACGAGGGCCATTCGGCGTTCATGGCGCTCGAGCGTTGCCGCGAACTGGTCGCCGAGGGCATGCCCTTCGACCAGGCGCGCGAACTGGTCGCGGCCAACACGGTGTTCACCGTGCACACGCCGGTGGCGGCCGGCAACGACGCCTTCCCGTTCGATCTCGTGAATCAGGCCTTCGCCGGCGACTGGAACGCCCTCGGACTGCGGCAGCACGAGTTCCTCGAGCTCGGTCGTGCGGACCACGGCTGGGGGCCGGTGTTCAGCATGCCGGCGCTGGCCCTGCGCTTCACCACCGGGCGCAACGGCGTGGCCGAGCTCCACGGCGACACCAGCCGGCGCATGTGGTCCGAGCTGTGGCCCGAGGTGCCGGTCGACGAGGTGCCCATCGGGCACGTCACCAACGGGGTGCACGCCGCCACCTGGGTGGCCGCCGAGGTGCGCGACCTGGTGACCCGCGTGCTGCCGCAGGACTGGCGCTCGCGGCTCGACGACGTCGACATGTGGCGGCCCGTGGCCGACCTCGAGCCGGCCGAGCTGTGGGCCGTGCGGCAGCGCATCAAGGCGCAGAGCGTGCGGTTCCTGCGGCGGCGCGTCGCGCGCCAGCTCGAGCGCCAGGAGGCCAGCGCCACGGCGATGGCCGACGCCTCGGAGCTGTTCGATCCCGCGGCCCTGACGATCGGCTTCGCCCGTCGCTTCGCCACCTACAAGCGCGCCACCCTGGTGCTGCGCGACCTCGACCGCCTGCACGCCATCCTCAGCAACCCTCAGCGTCCGGTCCAGCTGGTGTTCGCGGGCAAGGCGCATCCGGCCGACGAGGGCGGGCAGGAACTCGTGCGGCAGATCCACACGCTGTCGAACGAACCCCGCTTCCACGGCCGCATCCTCTTCGTCGAGGACTACGACATGGCCGTCGGGCGTGCCCTCACCCGTGGCGTCGACGTGTGGCTCAACAACCCGCGCCGGCCGCTCGAGGCCTCCGGCACCTCGGGGCAGAAGGCGGCGATGAACGGCGTGCTCAACCTGTCCATCCTCGACGGCTGGTGGCCCGAGGGCTTCGATGGGCTCAACGGCTGGGCGATCGGCGGCGACCGCGTCTACGCCGACGAGGCCCGCGGCGACGAGGCCGACGCCGACCAGCTGTACGACCTGCTGGAGCGCGAGGTCGTGCCGCTCTACTACCAGCGCGACGAGAGCGGCGTCCCGACCGAGTGGATGCGCCGTTCGGCGCGCGCGATCGCCACGGTCACGCCGCGCTTCAACGCCCAGCGGATGGTCAAGGACTACGTTCGCCAGTACTACGCGCCGGCGAGCGAACGCGGCCGGGCGTTCGCGGCCGACGACGGCGCCCTGGCGGCGGACCTCGCGGCGTGGCGCAAGCGGATCGCCGAGCACTGGTCGACCGTCCACTTCCAGGGGCACCCCCTGGAGAAGGGCGCGCGGCGCATCGGTGACGAGCTCGAGGTCGACGCGGTGTTCAACCCGCGCGGGCTGCGCGGCGAGGACATCGTCATCGAGCTCGTCTACGGCCTCGAGCGAGATGGTCTGCAGCGGGGCCTGCATCGCGTCCCGATGGAGAAGGCCGAGACCTACCCCGACGGCGGCGAGCGCTACGTGGCCCGCTTCGCGCCGGCGATCAGCGGGCGCCTCGTGTACGGCGTGCGCGCCTACCCGACGCACCCGGGCCTGGCGGATCCGTCCGATGCCGTCGCGATCCGCTGGGGCTGACCGGGGGTCGAGCCGGACGGCGGCCTAGTGGGGTTCGGGGCCGTCGCGCGGGGCGCCCTCGGCGCCCTCCGCGGGGGCCTCCACATCTCGTGCCGCGGCCCGGTCGGCGAACACCCACAGACGCTCGCGCGGGCGCACGGCGAGCAGCGGGAGCGCATCGGGGTCGGCGTCGGACGCCACGCGACCGAGCAGCCCCGCCGCCAGCGTTCTTTGCAGCGCCGGGCGCTTGTCGGCCCCCGCGACGAGGACCCAGGCCTCGCGCGCGCGAGAGAGGGCCGCGGCCGTCAGGCTGAGGCGCGCCGGCCCCGCGCTGGTGGGCCGCACGACGACCGTGACGCCGGCGGCGGTCGCCGCGCCCGTTCCCGGGAAGAGGCTCGCGGTGTGGGCGTCGGCGCCCAGGCCGAGGAGGGCGAGGTCCAGGTCGAGGGGGTCGCCGAGCGCCCCGCGCAGGCGGGTCGCGTGCTCGGCCGCCGCGGCCTCCGGCGCGTCGCGTCGCGGCCATCCCAGCACCTGCTCCGCCGGGATCGGGACGCGGTCGAGCCACGCCTCGCGGGCCGCGCGCTCGTTGCGGTCGGGGTGGTCGAGGGGCACGTCGCGCTCGTCGCCCCAGGTGACCCACAGGCGCTCCCACGGCAGGTCGAGGCGCTCCCCGAGACGGCGGTAGCCGGGCAGCGGCGTGCTGCCGCCGGCCAGCGCGACGACGAACCTGCCCCGCGCCGCGACGGCGTGGTGGCAGGCGGCGACGAAGCGCGCCACCCAGGCCTCGGTGACGTCGTCGGCGACCTGAAGCGCGGCCTCCATGCCGTCGAGCGTACCACCGGCGCAGGGGCGGCCTCGGGGTAGCCTGTCGCATGAACTGGACGCGAGCCGAAGCGTACGACCTGATGACCTCCTGGACCGAGAGCGAGAGCCTCCGCCACCACATGCTGGCCGTGGAGGCCGCCGTGGTCGCCTACGCCGAGCGCGAGGGCGCCGACGCCGAGCTGTGGGCCGCCACGGCGCTGCTCCACGACTTCGACTACGAGCGGCACCCCGACCTCGGACCCGACGGCCACCCGTTCGTCGGCGTGGCCCACCTGCGCGAGCTCGGCGCGCCCGAGGAGATGCTCGACGCGATCATGGGCCACGCCGATCACACCGGCGTCGCGCGGACCACGCGGCTGGCGCGCGTGCTATACGCCTGCGACGAGGTGACCGGCCTGATCACCGCCGCCGCGCTGGTACGCCCGGACAAGGACGTGCGCTCCGTGGCCATCCCGAGTCTGAAGAAGAAGTTCAAGGACAAGGCGTTCGCCCGCGGCGTCGTGCGTGACGACGTTCGCCGGGGTGCCGAGGAGCTCGGCGTGGAGCTGTGGGACCACATCGCGACCGTGCTCGCCGCCATGCAGACCCGCGCGGCCGAGCTGGCCCTGGACGGGCGGCGGGCCGCCGACTGACGACGGCCGGCGGCCCCCTCACAGGCGGTGGAGGTTCCAGCTCGGGCCGTCGTCGGCGCCCCTGCGCCACGGCGGCCAGACCACCCACGAGGCGCGGCCCGCCACGTGGTCGAGCGGGACCGGCCCGAACGCCCGGGAGTCGCGCGACGCGAGCGGCGCGCGGTTGTCCCCGAGCACGAACAGGTGCCCGCGCGGCACCACCGTGGGTGCGAGGCTGGGTACCGCCGTCGGCCCGCCGGCCAGGTAGGGTTCGTCGACGGCCACGCCGTCGACCCAGAGGCGCCCGCGGCGCAGCTCGACCATCTGGCCCGCGGTCGCCACCACGCGCTTGATGAGGAAGGGGCCGCCGGTCAGCCGGTCGATCCAGGTCCGCGGCGCGGCCCCCGGGGCCCGGAAGTAGACGACGTCGCCTGGCGTCCAGCTCCGCCACCCGAGGCGGACGAGCCAGGTCTCGAAGCGCGGGACCCACGCGCGGTCCCCGTGCTGCAGCGTGGGGGTCATCGAGGTGCCGTCGACGCCCACGGTGGTGAAGCCGAAGTTGGCCACCGCCAGGCCGAGGGTCAGGACCAGCACGGCGCGCAGCAGCGTGGCTGCGAACCGCTCCGCGGGCCTCCGGTCGCCCATGCTCAGGGGGCGTTCGTGGCCGCCGGCACCGGTTCGAACGCCTCGGGTGGCCGCAGGGCGCGCCAGTTCCAGTCGCCGTCGCGCCGGGGCGGCCAGATGACCGCGGTCGCCTTGCCGGCGATCGCCATCAGCGGGACCGGACCGAACAGCCGCGAGTCCTCGCTGCCGCCGCGGGCGCGCTGCCGGTTGTCGCCCATGACGAAGTAGTGCCCGTCTGGGATGACGATCTCGTGCAGGAACGGGATGCCGTCGGCGACGTCGGTCGGCAGCGGCGCCAGCGAGTCGAGCGTCTGGCCGTAGTAGAGGGCGACCCGCGGGTCGGTCACGGGCAGCGCCGGCGGGTAGAAGCCCGCGATCGGCAGGTCCGGGGCGGGCGTCCCCGACGGCGTGGTGGCGAAGCGCACGACGAAGCCCTCGAGTTCCCCGTCCTGCACCGTGATCACGGGGAAGTCCTGGCGGTCCGGCGAGATCTCACCGCTGTCGGTGATGAACCCCTGGTCGATGGGGTGATCGTTGACGATCACCTGGCCCGCGTCGATCCGCAGGCGGTCCCCGGGCACGGCGACCACCCGCTTGATGAAGAACGGGCGGCTGCCGGTCTCCAGCGCCGTGGGGGAGTTCGCCGGGTCGCGCACGACGACGATGTCGCCGCGCCGGTAGGGGCCCGTGATGCCGACGCGCTTGAGCCACGTCTCGTACTTCGGGATGAACACCCGATCGCCGGTCAGGAGCGACTGCACGAGGTTGCTGCCACCGACGCCGCCGTCGAGGTTCGGACGCATGGAACTGCCGACGACGCCGACGGTGTTGAAGACGAAGGTCACGACCAGGAAGGCGATCGCGAGCGCCTCGGCGTAGCCGCGCACCTCCGTCCAGAAGCGGCGCTGCCAGGTGGGCTGCGCGGGGGTCTTGCTCGGGGCGGTGGCGCGCGCGCCGGGAGTCGATGCCATGGGCGGCAGTCTACCCCCGCCGCAGGTGGGACCAGAGCGTGCGGATCGTCTCGCCCGCGCGTTCGCTCGCCGGCGACGTGGGCGCGCCATCCGCTTCGCGGACGGCGCCGTCGTCGCCCCCCGGCCCTGGGCTCGCGGCGGACGCGTCCTGCGCCCGCGAAGGGCCGTGGGCGTCGCGCGAGGCGCCGATCTCCGCCCGTGGCAGGGGCCGCCGCCGCAGCGGTGCGCTGGAGGCTGCCTGCAGACGCTCCAGCAGGTCGGGGTGGGCGCGAAGCTGGGCCCGGGCCTCGGCCTCGCCGAGGGCGACGATCTCGTCGAGCGCCCAGAACGACTCGAGGCGGTATCCCGGCATCTCGTGCTGGATCCGCAGGTCCGCCGGGTGGTGGATGTACTGCGCGTCGGTCAGGAGCCGCATCATGATGTCCGCCGCGCGGAAGGTGGCCGCCGCCAGGGGCGTGCGGCGCTCCAGCGTGACGGTGGCCACCACCCGCTGCCACCACGAGTCCTGTCCGCCGTGCAGGTCCGTGTACACCGCCCGCCGGGGCGGTGACACGTCGGAGGCCAGCGTCAGGTCGGTGTGCGCGAGCGCCAGGGCATCGACCGGCAGGTTGTTGAGGATGCCGCCGTCCGCCAGCGTGCGGCCCTGGTACTCGACCGGTTCGAAGGCGCCCGGGAGGCAGGCCGAGGCCCGCAGGGGCGTGAGGAGGTCGCCCGAGGCGAAGACGAGCTGCTCGCCGGCCTCGATGTCGGTGCAGGTGACGGCCAGCGTCTTGCCGAGGTCCTCGAAGCGCGGCGGCAGGTAGGTGGCCAGGAGTTGGTGCAGCTTCTCGCCCTTGACCACGCCGCCGTTGAGCGAGAGGTCGATGACGTCGCGCCACGAGACGCCCGAGGCGAGTTCTTGCAGGTCGTCGGCGCGGTAGCCGTGGGCGTAGAGCGCCGCCAGGATCGCCCCCATCGAGGTCCCCGCCAGGGCGTCGACCTCGATGCCGTAGCGTTCCAGGACGCGCAGGACGCCGATGTGGGCGAAGCCGCGCGCGCCGCCGCCGGAGAGCACCAGGCCGATCTTCGGCTGGCGGACGGTCTCCGGGCGCGCGCGGTCGGCACCGGTCGGCGTTCGCCGTGGGGGGTGGCTCGGGCGGGGCATGGCCTCAGTCTAGCGGCGGCAGCCCCACGAGGACGTCGGCGTCGCTGACCAGCGTGCGGCCGCCACGTGGCAGCTCGAGGGTCAGCGACGCGCCGTCGTCGCGCAGCACCTCGCCGCTCACCGCGTCGGTCCAGGCCCCCGTCACCCCGCAGCGCCCGACCGGCAGGGTCACGCGACCACCGACGCGGTGCGTCGCGACCAGAACGGCGGTGCCGCGGTGAACGCGCGCGAAGGCGTGAACGTCGCCCTGCGCCAGCAGCGGGCGGTAGCGCCCCCACGCGAGCGCCGGATGGCGGCGGCGCAGGTGGATCAGCCGCCGCAGCGTGCGGTGGAGCCGCCGGTCCCAGCGTGCCTGATCCCAAGGGAACGGGCGGCGGTTGTCCGGATCCTCGCCACCCTCGAGGCCGACCTCGTCCCCGTAGTAGATGCACGGCACCCCCACGTAGCCGATGAGCGCGTGGTGGGCCGCGAGGAAGGCGTCGCGATCGCCGCCGACGCGGGTGAGGAAGCGCGGCACGTCGTGCGACGAGAGCAGGTTGAACTGCGACAGCGCGATCGGCCACGGCAGCCGCGAGCGCACCCGTGTCAGCCGGCGCTCCAGATCGGCCGCGTCGCAGCGATCCGGATCGCCGCGGAAGTCCACGCCGCCCCAGAACGCCAGCATCGGTCGCAGGAAGCCGGCGTAGTTCATGGCGCCATCCTCCTGGTCGCCCTGCAGCCAGGCGGTCGCGTCGAAGAAGTGCTCGCCGAGGACGTAGGCGTCCGGGCGCTCCTGGCGGATCGCGCGGCGGATGGCGCGCAGGTGATCGGCGTTCGCCGCCGCGCCCTCGCCCTCGCCGAGCATGTGGGCGACGTCGAGCCGCCAGCCGTCGATGTTCCACGGTGGGCGCAGCCAGCGCCGCAGGATGGCGTTCTCGCCGCCGTACACGTCGCGCCGCACCGCGGGAGAGGCGTAGTCGAGCACCGGCAGCGACCGCACGCCGGCCCAGCCGACGTAGCTCTCGGGGTCGCCGGCGTCGCGGAACACGTAGCGCTCGCGGTGGGGCGAGCGTGGGTCCGCGAAGGCGCCGCGCGGCTCGGCGGTGCCGCGTCGGTCGAACCATGGGTGGTGGTCGCTCGTGTGGTTGACGACGGCGTCGAGCACGATGCGCATGTCGCGGCGACGCAGCTCGGCGAGGAGCCGCTCGAGCGCCGGTTCGCCGCCGAGGTGGGGGTCGACGCGTTCGTAGTCGACGGTGTCGTAGCGGTGGCTCGAGGGGCTGACGAAGATCGGGTTGAGGTAGAGCGTCGACGCCCCGAGGTCGGCCACGTGGGCGAGCCCCTCGCGCACGCCGTCGAGGTCGCCGCCGAAGAACTCCCGCGCGCCCATGCCGCGGGTAGGGGCGTCGTCCCAGCCACGCCGCACGATCGGCCGGCCGTCGACCGCCCAGGCGCCGTCCTGCGGGTCGTTCGCCGGGTCGCCGTTGCGGAAGCGATCGGGGAAGACCTGGTAGACGACCTGCTCCCAGACCCACGCCGCGGGCCGGTAGCCCGCCACGTGCCGGAAGACCTGCTGCGGGTCGGGCTCGCCCTCGTGCAGGCCGTCCGCGGCGAGCCACAGCTGGTGGTCGGCGAAGACGAAACGGAACGCGTAGCGGGTGATCGGCTCGTGCGTCGCGACCGGGGTCTCGGCGACCCAGGCGGTCCAACCGCGCGCGTCCGGCCCGGCCTCCGCACGCATCGGCGTGAGGCGCTCCTCGTGGTGCGGCTCCGTGCGCAGCCAGGCGCCCCGTGGCGACGCGCCGCGCGTCAGGACCCGCAGTCGCAGCCGGTCGCCGAGGTCGTCGAGCAGGCCCGCGCTGGGGGTGTGATCCGCGTCGAACGCGACCACGGTCGCGTCGTCGGCGTCGAACGCGACCACGGTCGCGTCGTCGGCATCGGCGGCGGTCGCCTGCGCGCGGTCGGCCATGCGCCGCAGCCTAACCGCCGCGGGTCACTCCGCGGGCGGGACCGTCAGCACGACCTCGACCGTGCGGGTGCTCCCGTTGCGCCACACCTCCAGCGTGACCGCGTCGCCAGCCTCCTTCGCGAAGACGATGCGCTGCAGGTCCTCGGCCCGGGGCACGGCCTGGCCGTCCGCCGCCACGATCACGTCGCCTCCGGCCGGGTAGCTCTCGCCGTCGACCTCGGCGTTGAAGCTGGGGCCCTCGATGCCCGCCGCGTCCGCCGCGCTGCCGGGCGCGACCTGGCGAACGACCAGGCCCTCGTCGGGCAGGTTCAGCGCCTCGCGCACGCTGTCGGGGAAGGCGGCGACGGGGAAGATCGTGACGCCCAGACGCGGACGCGTCGGGTCGGCGGAGGCGGCGGCCAGGCCGCTCAGCCCCCCGGACTGCAGCTCGGGCATCGCCTGCTCGAGCAGTTCGGCGGGCACGGCGAAGCCGATGCCGACGTTGCCGGCCTGGCCGCCCACGTTGACGCCGGCGACGATCGCGGTGTTGATCCCGATCAGCTCACCGCGCGAGTTCAGCAGCGGTCCACCCGAGTTCCCCGGGTTGATCGCGGCGTCGGTCTGGATCATCGGCACCTCGATGCGGCCGATCGACGTCAGCTCGCGGCCGATCGCGGAGACGATGCCGCTGGTCACGGTGCTGGCCAGGCCGAACGGGTTGCCGATCGCGATGGCCTTCTGGCCGACCCGCACGCCCTCGGCCGCCAGCGGGATGGGCAGCGTCCGGGGCGCGCGCTCGGGCGCCAACAGCTCGAGCAGCGCCAGGTCGACGTCCGGGTTGGCGCCGACCACGCGCACGTCGAGGCGCTCGTCGAGGTCCGGGAAGCTGACCTGCAGGCTGGCGCCCTCACGCAGCGCGACCCCGCCGGCCTCGAGGGCATCGCGCACGACGTGGTAGTTGGTCACCAGCCAGCCGTTCTCGACGACGAAGCCGCTGCCGGAGCCGGCCCGCCGCTGCGGGCCAGTGGGTGGCTGCGGGAGGTTGAAGAAGTCGCGGAACTGCGGCGGCAGCTGCTCGCGAAGCTGCTCGAAGGGGTCGACCGCGCGTCCGAGCACCTCGACGTGCACGGCCACCACGCTCGGTCCGTAGGTCTCGATGACCGACACGGTGTTGGCCTCGTCCTGGAGCAGCGCGGCCGCTTCGTCGAGCGGGGCCACGACGCCCTGCGCCTGGCCCGGCCAGGCGGCGAACACGGCGAGGGCGGCGACGGCGATCAGCCAGGCGATCCACCGGATGCCGGCGGTCGGCCGGTTGGCGGTGGCGGTGCGGGTGGGCGGTGTGGGGTCGGCAGGGGGGAATCTCAACGTGGGACCTCCATCCCCCGCATCATGCGCCGGCGCCATGATGTGCGGGCGTGACGGGGATGAATTCGATGAGACGGCGATCTGGCTGTCGAGCTTGGCGCCGGCGGATCAGCCCTGCGCCCGCGAGGACGCTCGGGCGGCGTGTTCGGAGGCCCGCGCGCGCCGCCCCCAGCGGTGCAGGCCCCACACCGCCGCGGCGCCGAGCACGGCCAGCGCGGCGGCGGCGGCGGCCGCGGCCGCGTCGGGTGGCGGCAGCAGGACGAGCCGGAGGGCGTCGTCGGGCTGCCACGGCCACACGCGCCGCAGGCTCCCCACCAGGAAGCCCGCCAGCGCCGCGTGGGTGGCGTCCGGGAAGCGGCGCAGCCAGCCGCTGAGCAGCCGAGCGAAGCCGAGCAGCCCCACGCCGGCGCCGAGCGCGAACGGCAGCAGGGTGGCGAGATCCGCGCGGGCGATCGCCCCGAGCACCGTCTCGTACTTGCCCATGAGCACCAGCAGGAAGGCCCCCGAGACGCCCGGCAGCACCAGGGCGCAGATGCCGATGGCGCCGGCCAGCACCAGGAACCAGACGGCGTCGGGCGTGGCGACCGGCGTGAGGCCGACGATGATCGCCGCGCCGACGGCCGCGCCAGCCGCCGCGGCGATCGCCGCGGGGCGCCAGCGACGGACCTCCGTCGCGACCACCGCCGTGGAGGCGGCGATCATGCCCAGGAAGAGCGCGTAGACCTGTGGGCGGGCGGTCTCGAGCGCACCCTCGATGACCCCCGCCAGCGCGATGACGCTGACGGCGATGCCGGTGACCAGGCCGAGGAGGAAGGTGCCGTCGGTGCTGCGCCAGGCCAGCAGCCAGGAGCGCTGCCGAAGGGCGCGCCACAGCGGGGCGCGCGTCAGGTTCCCCAGGGCCGTGAGCAACCGGTCGTAGATCCCGAGCACGAGCGCCATCGTGCCGCCCGAGACGCCGGGGACGACGTCGGCCGCGCCCATCAGCGCGCCACGCCAGGCCGCGGACAGGGCGTCGAGGGCGAAGCGCCGGCGCCGGCGAGCAGGGGTCACGACGTCGCCCTGGGGCACGGCCGCCAAGGTAGCACGCGGCCGGCGTCGAGCGGGCGGCGGACGGTGGTGTCGGCCGCCCTTCGGGCGCCGCGCCTGGGTTACGCTCCAGCCATGACCGACGCGCTCGTCGCCCACCGCCTGCGTGACACGTTGCTCGATCGCGGACTCGCGGTCGAGTCGATCGATGACCTGGCCGGCTCGCTGCTGTGGCGCATCGGTCGTCTCTCCGAGGACGGCCCGGTGACGGTGAGGGTGGGCTTCGCGACCAGCGCCGCCGCCTTCGGCGAGCTGCCGCGCCTGCGCAACGCCAGCGACGAGGAGATCGTCGCCGCCGTGGAGGAGGGCCAGCTGCGCGTCGAGTGGGTCGGTCCGCGGGGTCGGTGAGGGGCGCGTGACGCTCGACCACGAGGTGGACTTCGATCTCGATCTCGCGCTCGCGCCGGACGATGCGTTGGCCTTCGTGCGCGACGTGCCGCGCAGCCTCTCCCGCGCCGACTTCCTGCGCTCGCTCCGCCTCGAGGGGGAGGCGCCCACGGTCGTGGTGGCCGAGCTGCCGGTCAACGCTGCGCTCTTCGGCCAGCGGCTGCTACCGTTCCGCAGCGAGCTGCTGCGGACGGAGCGGGGTGCCGTGCTGCGGGCGCTGTCGATCGACCACGACGGCCCCGGGTGGGCCGCGGTCGACGGCGAGGCCGAGGTCTCGCCGGCGGCGGGCGGCTCGCGCGTGCGCTACCACTTCAAGGTGCGCGTGCACCTGCGGCTGCCGGACGCCGAGCGCTGGGGCGGGCAGGCCCTGCTGCGCATGATCGAGTACACCGCCCAGACGGTCTTGGAGCGGGTGACGGCGGCCTTCCCGCAGGCGTTGCGGGCCGCCGCGAGCGATGCCGAGGCCGCGATCGCGGCCGCCGATCCGGTCGCCTGAGTCCGCGCGCCGGCGACCACGGTCGCCGGCGCGATTCACTTCCCGACGCAGAAGCGCGCGAAGACCTCGGCCAGGGTCTCCTCGGCCACGTCGCCGCGGCCCGTGATGCGGGCCAACGCGCGCAGGGCCGTCTCCAGGTCGAGCCCCTGCAGGTCGGTGGACGCGCCGGGGACCCGGGCCAGCGCCTCCACCGCCTCGCGCAGCGCGTCGGCCTGCCGCTCGGACGTCACCCACGCCTCCTCGGCGGCGGCGTCGCCCAGCAGGCGTGTCTCGAGCTCATGGCGCAGCGCGTCCAGCCCCGCACCGGTGGCGCTGGACACCGGCCGCACGGCCACCCCCAGGTCCTGCGCGGTCCATTCGCGCGGCCGGTCCGACTTGCTCGCGACCCAGATCGTGCGGTCGCGGTCGAGCGCCGTCACGAGCTCGCGGTCCTCGGGTTCGAGGGGCCGCGTCCCGTCGACGAGCGCCAGGACGACGTCGGCCGCCGCCGCCAGCTCGCGTGCCCGCGCGACGCCGTGCGCCTCGACGGCGTCCGCGGTGGCGCGGAGCCCGGCCGTGTCGACGGCCGTGACGCTGACCCGCCCCAGCTCGAGGGGGGCCTCCAGGTAGTCGCGCGTCGTTCCGGGGGCGTCGGCGACGATCGCTCGTTCGTAGCCGAGCAGGGCGTTCAGCAGGCTGGACTTGCCGGCGTTCGGTCGGCCGACGATCGCCATGCGTGCCCCCCGAACGGCGAAGCGGCCGGCGGTCGCCGTCGCCAGGAGCCGCTCGAGGCGCGCTCGCGCGTCGGCGACGGGCGCTTCCACCTGGGCCTCCGGGACGCCCTCCTCCGGGTAGTCGAGGCTCGCGAGCACCGCCGCGTAGGCGGAGGTCAGCTCGCGCTGGGCCGCGTCGATCGACGCCGAGAGGGCGCCGGACAGCCCCACGCTCGCCTGCCGCCGGGCGGCGTCGCTGCGCGCCTCGACCATCGCCAGAACGGCCTCGGCCTGCGCCAGGTCGAGCCTGCCGGAGGCGACGGCGCGCAGCGTGAACTCGCCGGGCTCCGCCGCCCGGGCGCCCCGCCGCAGGCAGGCCTCGAGCACCGCGCGCAGCACCGCCGGACCGCCGTGGACCTGCAGTTCGACGGCGTCCTGGCCGGTGTAGGACCGCGGCGCGCGGAAGGTGAGCAGCAGGCCCTCGTCGACGAAGGCGCCCGCGGCCTCGGCGTCGTGCGCGTCACCGTCGGGGTCCACGACCCGCCCGAACACCACGCGCCCGCCCGGTAGCTCGTGGACGGCGCGGCCGCCGGCCGGCCGGAACACCGCCGCGGCGACGTCGAACGCCCGCGGTCCGGCGACGCGGACGATGCCGATGGCGCCGATGCCGGGCGCAGAGGCGATCGCCGCGATGGTGTCGTCGAGGCGACCGGACGTCATGCCGACCGCCGGCGCTCGGGGCGTGGCGACGTCACGGAGGTCGCGTGCGGGTCCATGACGCCATGGTCGCACGCGGGGCAGCGAAGGTTACGATGCCGCGAGTCAGGCACGCGCGAGCGGCGGCGCGGGACGGCCGATCCCGCACGCCTGTGGCTGGAGGTCCGCAACGTGGAGACGATCCAACTGTTCCAGAGCATCGCCACGCCGTGGCTGGACACGCTGATGACCTGGATCACCGACCTCGGTTCCGAGGAGGCGTACATCGCCCTGATGGTGACCACCTACCTGGCCATCGACGCCCGCGCGGGTCGCACCATCGGGATCACGCTCATGCTCAGCTTCATGCTCAACCAGGTCGCCAAGGGCTGGTTCGACACGCCCCGCCCGTTCGAGATCGATCCGGCCCTCGTCCGCACCGAACGCGCCGCGGCCGGCGCCCTCGGTCCCGGGTTTCCTTCGGGGCACGCGCAGAGCAGCCTGACGTTCTGGGGCCTGGCCGCGCTGTTGGCCCGCCGCACCTGGTTCACGGTCGTGGCCCTCCTCGTCGTCGTCCTCGTCGCCTTCAGCCGCGTGTACCTCGGGGTGCACGTGCCGCTCGACGTGCTGGGCGGTCTGGCCCTGGGGGCGTTGATGGTCGCCGTGGCCATCGCCGCCGTGCGGGCCGAGTTCATGCCGCCGGCGTGGCTCCTCCTCGTCGTCGGCGTCGCCGGTCCTCTCGTGCTCCACCTCCTCGTCCCGACCCCCGAGTCCGACCTGCTGATGGGCGCCCTGGCGGCGCTGGTCGTCGGACCCATGATCGTGCCGCACCGCACCGACGGCCCCCTGTGGGGGCGCATCGCGGTGGCGGCGATCGGCCTGCTGCTGGCGTTCACCGTGCTCGTGGCCAGCAGCCAGTTGCTGCCCGAGGCGGTCAAGCGCGACCCGATCGGCGGCTTCCTCCGCTACTTCGCCTTGGCGGCGTCGGTCACCGTCGTCGCGCCGTTCGTCGGCGCGGCGCTCGGGCTGGTGCCCGCACGTCGCTCACGGGCCTGAGTCCGTGCGGCGCGTTCGCCTGACGCTCGAGTTCGACGGCAGTGGCTTCGCCGGCTGGCAGTGGCAGCCGACCGGCGAGCGAACGGTCCAGGGGGCGGTGCAGGACGCCTTCGCGGCCCTGCCGGGGCGCCACGGGGCGGTGCATGCGGCGGGCCGCACCGACGCCGGGGTCCACGCGCTGGGCATGGTCGCCCACGTCGACACGGAGGCGGGCATGGCGGACGAGAAGCTGCGCCTGGCGCTCAACGCGCACCTGCCCCGCGACGTCGTGGTCCTCGAGGCGGCCACCGTCCCCGACGACTTCGAGGCGCAGTTCCACTGCCTCTACCGGCGCTACCTCTACCGCCTGCGGGTCGTGCGTGACGACCCCCGAGGCCTCGCCCTCGAGCGCCGGCGGGTGCAGCCGGTGTTCCGGCGCGTCGACGTCGCCGCCATGCAGCGCGCGGCGCGCCACCTGGAGGGGACGCACGACTTCAGCTCGTTCGCCACCCAAGAGACCCGCTCCACGGTCCGCACGCTGCACCTGTGCGACCTGCGGGAGGAGGGGGCCGAGCTGCGCCTGCACCTCGCCGGCGACGGCTTCCTGCGCCACATGGTGCGCACGATCGTCGGCACGCTGCTGTGGGTGGGGAAGGGGAAGCTCATGCCCGACGACGTGGTCGACGTCCTCGCCGCGCGCGATCGCCAGCGGGCCGGCCCCAACGTCGGCGCCCAGGGGCTGTACTTCGTCGAGGCCGGGTACGAGCCGTGGGACCCGGCGCGCTCGGAGGCCGTGACGACGATGCGGGCCCCCGGGGTGCCGCCGCGTACGATGGCGCCATGAGCCTGTCGCTGCGACCCGTCGCCGTCGACGACCTCGCGGACCTGCAGCCGCTCGACGCCGCCTACGCCCGCGAGGTGGGCGTCGAGCCGGCGGTCGAAGCCGCGTCGCTCGGCTTCTTCGCCCGCACCGGCCACGCGTTCGTGGCGGAAGCGGGCGGGCGGCCGCAGGGCGTGGTGTTGGCCCAGGCCGTGTGGGACGGCGTGCGACCCACCGTGCGCGTCTCGCGGCTGATCGGCTCGCCCGAGGCGCGGCGGGTGCTGGCCGAGGCGGTCGTGAAGAGCGCCTACGACGCGGCCGTCTACGACCTGGCGGCGGAGGTCCCCGCCGCCGACGAGGCGTTGGCGGCGCTGCTGTCGGCGGCGAGCTGGAGCGAGCGCCCGACGCGGCGCTTCGAGCGGGTCCTGGGTTCGCGTGCGTCGGCGGACGCGCGCGCGTCAGGGGTGGGGGCGTGAGCCCCGACCGCGCCCTGCTCGCCATCCGTGGGCTCGACAACGAGCCCGCCCGCGTCAAGACGCTGGCGGCGCTGCGGGCGGTGCCCGGCGTCATCGACGCCACGCCGGCGGGCGAGGGCCAGGTGATGGTGGCGTACGACGGCGGTGAGGTCACGGTGATGGACCTCATCCGGGCGTTGCGGCGGCTGGGCTTCGTCGCGGGCATGGGATGAGCGCGTGTGCCCGCGGTGCGGCGCGCGATCGCGAGGCCGTGCCCTGGGTCGCGGTGCTGCAGATCGAGGTCGGTTGCCCCTGGGCCCGCAGCCTCAAGGAGAAGCGCGCGCTGATCCTCCCGCTCCTGGAGCGTTGGCGGCGCGGCTATTCGCTCTCCGTCGCGCGCGTCGGCGGGCTCGACGCCCACGGCTGGGAGCGTCTGGTGGTGGCTGCGGTGGACGCCGACCGCGATCGACTGGCCGGCGTGATGGCGCAGGCGGAGGCCGCCGTGCGCGAGGCGGGTCTCGACGTCGTCAGGGCGCGGCTCGACGTCGAACCGTGGGACCCGTTGGGGTCGGCGACGCCGTGACGCGCCGGTGCGGGCCGGAGGCGGGTTAGCATGGCGCAAGGCCGAGGAGGACCCCGATGACCCGACGAAAGGCCGATGCCTCGCGTGGCCGCCGACCCGCCGCCGCTGGCCCCGGTTCAGACGAAGTACCTGCCCACGACGCCCCGGACGCCCCGGAGGCGGCCGCTCCGCAGCCCCCCGAGCGCAAGCGCCGCTCGCGCAAGAAGCCGGTTCGGAAGCCGTCGGCGGTCGACCACATCGAGGTCGCCGACGATGCCTTGGCGACCGTGATCGGGCTCGCCGCCCACGAGGTCCCCGGCGTCGTCGGGATGGCGCCCGCCAGCCTCAGCGAGGGCCTGCGCCGCATCCTGGGCGTGTCCCAGGTCGACGAGGGCGTCGAGATCGAACGCGACGCCGAGGGTCTGGCCAACTGCATCGTCCTGCACGTGGTCGTTGCGTACGGCGTCAACATCCCGGCGGTCGCGGAGTCGGTCGTCGAGCGCGTTCGCTACGCCGCCCGGACGTACGCGGGGATCGAGGTGGCGGACGTCAAGGTGCACGTCGCCGGGGTCAGTCGTGGCTGAGAGCCCCGCGGCCCGGGCGGCGGCGGCCGGGCCGGCCGCGGCCGTGATCTCGCCCGGCGCGCTCGCCGACGCGTTCGTCTTCGCGACCGACTACCTCGGCGTGTTCATCGACGAGGTCAACGCGCTCAACGTCTACCCGGTGCCGGACGGCGACACCGGGACGAACATGCACCTGACCCTGCAGTCCGTGCGGCGGCAGTTGATCGACGACGCCCCCGAGGGGATGGCGGACGTGGCCCATGCGCTGGCGTACGGATCGCTGCTCGGCGCCCGCGGTAACTCCGGCGTCATCCTCTCTCAGGTCCTGAAGGGCTTCGCCGAGGGCGTCAAGGGCCATGCCAAGATCGATGCGGCGACCGTCGCCAAGGCCCTCAGGGGCGCGACGAAGACGGCCTATGCCGCCGTGATGAAGCCGGTCGAGGGGACGATCCTGACGGTGGTGCGGGAGGCGGCCGAGGCGGTCGCTGAGCCGCTGCCCGACGAGGCCCCGGTCGCCCTGCTGCAACGCGCGCTGGTCGCGGGGCACGCCTCGCTGGAGCGCACCCCCGAGCAGCTGCCGATCCTGAAGCAGGCGGGCGTGGTCGACGCCGGCGGCCTCGGGTTCCTGCGGATGCTCGAGGGCGTCGTCGCCGCCTTCGAGGGGGCGCCGCTGCCCGCGCCCCCGAAGGTGACGCTGCGCGCGCAGCAGCAGTTCGAGGAGGAGGCCTTCGGCTTCTGCACCGAGTTCCTGCTCTCCGGCGTCGAGGTCGAGACGCGCGAGATCCAGGACGCGGTGGCCCCCTTCGGCGACTCGCTGCTGGTCGTCGGCGCCGAGGGGTTCGTCAAGGGCCACATCCACACCGAGGAGCCCGAGAAGCTGCTCGCGCTGGTCGCCCGGTACGGCAACATGGTCCGCTCCAAGGTCGAGGACATGTCGGAGCAGCACTCCGAGATCCTCGCCGACGTCGACATGGGCGCGGCGGAGCCGCCCAAGAGCGGGCTGGTGGCGGTCTCCAACGGTTACGGCCTGACGAAGGCCTTCCGTAGCCTGGGCGCGCGCGTGGTCGGCGGGGGGCAGACGAACAACCCGTCGGTGCAGGACATCGCCGACGCGGTCCGCTCGCTCGGCGCCTCCGACGTCATCGTCATGCCGAACAACAAGAACATCATCATGGCGGCCCGGCGCGTCGACGAGCTCGTCGCGGACAAGCGCGTGCTCGTCCTCCCGACCCGCACGATCGGCCAGGGCCTGGCGGCCGCCGTGCTCTTCTCGGAGGACCAGGACGCCGATGCGCTGATGTCCGGCATGGGGCGCGCGATGGAGGGTGCGCGCACGCTCGAGGTCACCATCGCCAGCCGCGACGCCACGATCGACGACGTCGAGGTTCGCGAGGGGTCGTTCATCGGTTTGCTGGACACGGTCCTCACGCACACCGCGGACACGGCCGAGGACTGCCTGCTGGCGATGCTGGCGGACGTGGCCGATGAGGTGGACATCGGCAGCCTGTTCTACGCCCCCGCCGTCGGCGAGGAGGCCGCCCAGGCGTTGGCGGAACGGATCGCCGAGGCGCACCCGGACCTCGAACTCGAGGTGCACGGCGGCGGGCCCGATCTGTACCCGTACCTGCTCGTCCTGGAGTGAAGCGCGCATGAAGGTTCGGGTGACCCGGGCCCACCCCTGCCGCTGGTTCCGCGACTAGAGTGGGGGCAAGGAGGTCGACCATGCTTCGTCGTTCCTTGCGGTTCGTGGGCGTGGCGCTCGCCATGCTCGCGCTTGCCGGCTGCCAGATCAACGTCGTACCCATCACGTTCGATCCCGTGCTCTCTGGAACGTTCACCGCTCAAGTGACGACGAGCCCTGGAGCGCTGCGCACCAACGTCGCGATCGCGCCGGGCACGACCCTCTACTTCCGCATCGATATGCCGGACGGGGTGCGTGACCTGCTCTACGGCGAGGTGGTGGGCTCCGGCCTGC
>JAABRV010000010.1:28163-28437 GCA_011390735.1 Trueperaceae bacterium
TGCTCGCGCTTGCCGGCTGCCAGATCAACATCACGCCCATCCCGTTCGAGCCGATTGTGGCCGCGACCATCGACGCCCAGGACAGCACAGAACCGACGCCGCGGCGCAATAGCGTCACGATCGGCGAGGGTCAGACCCTGATCTACGAGGTGCGCGTTCCTACCGCGCGCGACCTGCTCTACGGCGAGGCAGATGGCAACGGCTTACGGGTACGCTGGCTTAGCCAGTCGGGAGCCACCCTCGCAGCGTCGCTCGACCCGCGCTGGTTCGTCGC
>JAABRV010000109.1 GCA_011390735.1 Trueperaceae bacterium
TCGGCGAAGGCGCGCCAGAAGTCGTGGCTGAGGCGGCGCCCGCCGACGGCGGGCTGCAGGTAGAAGCCCACCAGCGGGATGCGCTCCGCCACCTCGCGGGCGTGCGCCACCAGGCGCTCCTCGTCCCAGTCGAGCCCGCGCAGGCTGAGGAGCCCGAGGTCGTAGCCGAGCGAGGCGGCGAGGTCGGCCTCGCGCAGCGCCTGCTCGGTGGGGCCGAGGACGCCGGCGACCTTGAGGAAGGGGCGGCCACCGCGCGCCTCGTCGGCCGTCTCGGCGGCCAGGCGCAGCACCGGCTCCAGGAGCCCGACGCGGCGGATCTCGAACTGGGTGGTGTGCACGCCGACGGCCACCCCGCCGGCGCCGGCCGCCACGTAGTAGCGGGTCAGCGCGCGTTGCCGGCGCTCGTCGAGCCGGCGGTCGGCGTCGAGCGCCAGCGGATGGGCGGGAATGACGGGCCCCTCGTGCAGCAGGCGCAGCTGGTCGGGCGAGAGCGGCCTGGCCATCAGAAGCGCCCGCTGCGAACCTGGAACTTGGTGGGCTTGCCGTGCAGCTCGCCCCCGGCGAGTAGCCACTCGGCGACCATGTCGACCATCTGTAGCAGGCTGATCTCGGGGTAGCCGAAGAGCGCGTGGCAGCGGGAGGCGTCGTTGAGCAGCGCGCTCGGCTGCTCCTCGCCCACCAGCACCGGCTCGCGCCCCAGGCGTTCGCCGAACCAGTGGGCCAGGCGGCGGACCGACACGATCTCCGGGCCCGTGAGGTTGATGGCCGTGGGCGGCGAGGACGCGTGGTGCAGCGCCCGCAGCGTGACCTCGTTGGCGTACCCCTGCCAAACGACGTTGACGTGCCCCATGGCGAGGTCGATCGGCTCGCCGTCGCGCACGGCGGTGGCGATGTCGACCAGGACGCCGTAGCGCAGGTCGATGGCGTAGTTCAGGCGGATCGTCGCGACCCTCGTGCCGTACCGGTGCGACGCGTACGCGAAGATCCGCTCGCGCCCCAGGACCGATTGGCCGTACTCGCCGATCGGCTCGATCGGGTGGTCCTCGGTGGCGCCGGTGCTCGCGAGCGGCACCAGCGGGTAGACGTTGCCGCTCGAGAGGGCCACGATGCGCGCGTCGCGGTAGCGCTCGCCCACGCGCCCGGGGAGGTAGGCGTTCATCGCCCACGTAAGGTGCTCCTGGCCGCTCGTGCCGAACTTCATGGCCGCCATGTGGATGACGTGGGCGGCGTCGGGCAGCGCCTGGAGCTCGTCGTCTTCGAGCAGGTCGGCGGCGATGGTGCGCACCCCGGCGTCCTCGAGCCTCCTGCGGGCGGCCTCGTCGCCGAAGCGCGACACGGCGATCACCTGGCTGGACACGCCGGCGGCGTCCAAGGCGTGGCGCGCGAGCATCGCCAGGCTCGGCCCCATCTTGCCGCCGGCGCCGAGGACCAAGAGGTCGCCGTCGAGGCGCGCCATGTCGGCGATCAGCCGGGTGGAGGGGGTCGCGAGGGCGGCCTCGAGCGCCGCGACCGTGCGGATGGCCATGGGCGTCACTCCCTGGGCGCCGCGTGGGACGCCGCGGTCAGCGCCTCGATCAGCCCCTGGAGGTAGCCGATCGCGCGCGCGGCGGCGGTCGCGCCATCGGGGTGGTAGTCGAAGGGTTCGACCGCGACCGTGCCCGCGTAGCCCTCCCGCAGCAGCAGCCCGATGACGTCGGCGAAGCCGTCGTCGCCCTGCCCCGGGCCCCGACGGTTGCGGTCGTTGAGGTGGACGTGGGCCACCGTGCCGTCGCGCAGGCCGCGCTCCAGGACGTGCGTCACGAGCTCGGACTCGCCGAGACGGGCGGCGCGGGTGTCGATCATCGTGCGCAGCCCCGGGTGGTCGACCGCCCGCACGATCGCGGCGGCCTCGGCCCAGCTGGTCACGAAGCGGGTCTCCTGCGGGGAGAGCGGCTCGATGCAGTAGCGCACGCCGGCGCGGTGGGCGTGCTCGGCGACGTCGGCGAAGGCCGCGCCGGCGCGCTCGGCGTCGCCCTCCGGGTCGTCCTCCGAGAGCCGGCGCTGATCGGGCGAGCCGTGCACGAGGACGTCGCCGCCGAGGGCCGCGCACAGGTCGATCATCGCGTGCATGTGCGCCAGCGTGCGGGCGCGGACCGCCGCGTCCGCGCTGGTGATCGACAGCCCGGGTGGCGCGGTGAGCAGCCAGTGGAGCCCGGAGACGCGGACGCCGGCCGCCTCCGCGGCGCGACGCAGGCGCGCGGCCTCGGCCGTGCCCAGCGTGGCCGGGTCGTCGGCGAGGGTGAAGGGCGCGACCTCGAGGGCGTCGTAGCCGAGGGCCGCCGCCAGCTCGCACTGGGCCTCGAAGGGCCGGTCGCGCAGGACCTCGTTGCACAGCGCGATGGCGAAGGGGCGCGCGGCGGCGGCCGGCGCGGGCGCGCTTGCGGAGCGCGCGTTCACGAGCCCGCGTCCGCGGTCCCGTCGCGCTTGCGCCGGCGGAAGGCCCTGGCCAGCAGGCGCTGCACGGGGGGCACGCCCAGCAGGACGGTCAGCGCGATGCCGAGCCACAGCGCCAGGCTGATCGGGCGCGTGAGGAACGGCACCAGCGACCCCTCGGAGAGGACCAGGCCGCGACGCAGGTTGCTGTCGAGGATGGGGCCGAGGACGACGCCGAGGATCAGCGGCGCCATGGGGAAGCCGTACATCCGCAGGATGAAGCCGAGGACGCCGAACCCGAGCATCACCCACACGTCGAAGAGGCGGCTGGCGATGGCGAACGAGCCGACCGTGCACAGCACCAGGATGATCGGCATGAGCCGCGACGGCGGCACGCGCAGCACCAACAGCAGCGGCTTGGTCAGCAGCAGCCCGTACAGCAGGATCGCCGCGCTCGCGAGGAAGACCATCGCGGTGACCTCGTAGACGAACGAGGGGTTGGTGATCATGATCAGCGGCCCGGGCCGGATGCCGTGGATGAACATCGCGGCGAGCAGCACGGCGGCCGGCGCCGAGCCGGGAACGGCCAACGTGAGGACGGGGATGATCGCGCCCGGGACGGCGGCGTTGTTGCCCGCCTCGGCGGCCATGAGGCCCTCGACCGAGCCCTTGCCGAACTTCTCCTTCTCCTTGCTCGCGCCGCGGGCGAGGGCGTACGACGCCCAGGCGCCCATGTCCTCGCCGACGCCGGGGATGAGGCCCATGAGGGTGCCCACGACCCCGGAGCGGATGATCGTCTTCCAGTAACGGAAGACCTCGCGGACCTTGGGGATGACCGAGTCGGCCGACGTCTTGATGACCGCGGCCAGCGGCTGCTGCATGACGCTGAGGACCTCGGCGAAGCCGAAGAGGCCCACCAGCACGGGCAGCAGGCCGAAGCCGCCGGCGAGGTTGGTGTCGCCGTAGGCGAAGCGCGGGTAGGAGTAGATGGCCTCCTGCCCGACCATGGCGACGAGCAGGCCGAGGAAGCCGGCGATCCAGCCCTTGAGCGGGTCGGTGAGCGCGGTGAGCCTGCCCGAGATGACCACGCCGAAGACGGCGAGCCAGAAGAACTCGAAGGATTGGAAGCGCAGGGCCGCCTCGGCCAGGAGCGGCGCGATCGTGGCGAGCATGATCATGCCGATGAACGAGCCGAGCACCGAGCCGGCGGTGGCGATGCCCATGGCCTTGCCCCCCTCGCCGTGGCGGGCGAGCGGGTTGCCGTCCAGCGCGGTGGCGGCGTTGGCGGGCGTGCCGGGGATGTTGAGCAGGATGGCGCTGCGGCTGCCGCCGTAGATGGCGCCGACGTACATGCACACGAGGATGAGGATCGCCTCGTCCGACGGGAGGCCGAAGGTCAGCGTCGTCAGGAGCGCCACGCCCAGCGTGGCGGTGAGGCCGGGGAGCATGCCGACGATGATGCCGAGCAGGGTCGCCCACAGGATGTCCCACAGCGACGTGAAGTCGAGGAACCCGAGGATGCCGTTGAAGAAGTAGCCGAGGCCCTCCATGGTCGTCTACACCTCGGCTTTCATGGGAGCCTCACCAGGAAGATACTTTCGAAGACGTACACCACGGCCCAGGCGGTGCCGCCGGCGATCACCAAGGCGACCGCGAGCCGCTGCCACACCGCGCGGCCTCGGCCGTAGCGCTGGAACTCGAGCAGCGCGACCGTGACGAAGACGAACAGGAAGGTGGCGAGCCAGAACGGCAGGCGACCGACGGCCAGACCCGCGAAGATCAGGCCGGCCACGAGCATCGTCGCGAGCCGATTGCGGCCGGCGTGCGGTGATTCGACGACGTACCTGGGCTCCGTCCCGTCGTCCGCGTCCTCCGGGGCGGACGCCTCGGTTGGCGCCGCGGACGCGGCCGCGCGCAGCCCCAGGGTGGCGCGCACGGCCATGAGCAGGCCGAGCAGGCCGATGATGCCGCCGAGCAGTCCGGGGACGAGGCCCGGCGCGGTGACGGGGTCGGCGCCGATGCTGGCGAAGCGCGGCATGACCAGCGACTCGCGCACGACGACGGCGCCGAAGAGGGTGAGGACGATCCCGATGATGAGGTCAGCGCGATGCATGAGGAATGGGGGGCGGTTCGCCCCGGGCGCTCGATGCCCGGGGCGAACCACACACGTACGTCAGGGGCGCTCGATGCCGACGTCGGCAGGGGAGATGACGGCCTTGCCGCCGTCGTACAGCGTCCACGCCTGGTGGGAGATCGAGGGCCCCGCCTCGGCGATGGCCTCGTCGCCGTACATCGGGTTGAACAGCGCGCCGCGCTCGGCGGCGTACGACCGCAGGGCCTCGGAGTCCATCATCACGTTCTCCCAGACCATGTTCATCGTCTCGACGACCTCGTCGGGGATGCCCACGGGCGCCCAGATGCCGAAGTAGTTGGAGGGGATGACCAGGTCGGGCATCCAGTTGGTGATCGGCGGGATCTCGCCGACGCCGTCGAGCACCAGCGGCTTGTTGGCGTAGACGGCCAGCGGGCGGAGGCGGCCGGCCCGCAGCATCTCGGCCTGCTCGACCGCCAGCTGGGTGTTGACCTGGGCCTCGCCGGCCACCGTGGCGATGACGGCCGGGTTGCCGCCGTCGTAGGGGACGTGGGAGTAGCTCAGGCCGGCGGCCTGGGCGATGTTCTCCATCACCGTGTGGCCCGCCGAAGACAGGCCGGCGGTGGAGACCGTGATGCTGCCCGGGTTGGCCTCGAAGGCGGCCAGCAGCTGGTCGAAGGTCTGGTACGGCGTGTTGGGGTTCACGACGATGATGCTGGTGTTGGAGACGGCGAAGTAGGGGTGCCAGTCCTCGACCTTCGTGTCGAGCATGCCGAGCACGACGTAGGTGCCGACGTCGCGGATGGCGCCGGCGGCCCAGGTGTAGCCGTCCTTGTCGGCGGCCAGCGCGTTGGCGGTGCCGATCGAGCCGGAGGCGCCCGGCTGGTTGACGACGACGACGGCCACGCCCAGGGCGCCCTCGAGCTCGCTGGCGATGACGCGGGTGACCTGGTCGGTCGAGCCGCCCGCCGACCAGGGCACGATGATCGTGATCGGACGGTCCGGCTGCCAGGGATAATCCTGCGCGGCCGCGAGACCGCCGACCAGACCGAGTACGACGAGAATGGCGATGAGGTTACGGAGGGTTCGTTTCACGATGCTCTCCTCGAGATGTTGGGAGACCTGCAACGGGATCGCGGCAGCGATCCCGCCCGTTGCGGTTCCACACGTCGTGGTGTGGAGGCGGCATGCGGGCCTAACGCGATCGCTCCCTTCCCCGGGGCCCACCACCCGGCACGGATCCGATGCCGATTCGGCATCCACGATCTCGACCGTTGCCACGACCGGCGCTCTCACGCTCCGTGATCACCCCGACACCGGATCGATGTTGTACCCGATGGTATGACCGGGGCCCGGGAGCGTCAACGCATGCTGTCGCCGCTGAGGTACACCGGCCGGTGCTCGCGCACCGAGCGGTAGATCGCCTCGATGACCTCGATCGCGCGCACGCCCTCGCGGCCGTCGATGGCGGGGGCGCGCCCGCTGGTGAGTGCGTCGAACACGTCGCGGTACTGCCGCCGGTGGTTCTCGAAGGAGATCGCCATCGGGTCGGCCGCGCCACCGGTCGCCTGCCCGCCGTACCGCGCCAGCGCGTCGTCGCGCTCGGCCTCGCCGCCCGCGCGGGTGCGCCAGTCGACGAGCATGTCGTCCTCGACGACGGCGACGCCGTCCTCGCCGTGGATCTGCAGCAGCTTCGGGCGCCCGGGCCACAGCGAGGTGGCGGCGGCGACGTGTCCGAGCGCGCCGCTCTCGTAGCGGAACACGGCCACCAGCGTGTCCTCGACCTCGAGCCCCTGGTGCGTGATCGTGTCGGCGTACGCGAACACCTCGCGCACGGGGCCCATGATCCACAGCAGCAGGTCGAGGTGGTGGATCGCCTGGTTCATCAACGCCCCGCCGCCGTCGAGGCGGAGGGTCCCGCGCCAGTCGGCGCTGTCGTAGTAGGCCTGGTCGCGGAACCACTTGACGTAGGCGTCGCCCTGCACCATGCGCCCGAGCCGTCCCTCGGCCACCGCCTGGCGCACGAACGCGTTGGCGTCGGCGAAGCGGCTGTTGAAGATCGTCGACAGGACCACGCCGGCGGCGTCCGCCTCGTCGACCAGGGTGCGCGCGCGTTCGCTGGTGACCTCGAGCGGCTTCTCCACGACGACGTGCTTGCCGGCGCGGATGGCGGCGAGGGCCGGCTCGAGGTGGGCGCCAGAGGGCGTGCAGATGGCGACCAGGTCGACCTCGGGGTCGGCGGCGATCGCCTCGACGTCGGGGTAGTGGCGGATGCCGTGGCGCTCGGCCAGGACGAGGGCCTTGGCATCCTGCTCGGCGGTGATGCCCAGCAGCCGCGCCCGTGGGTCGGCGCCGACGGCGTCGATGTGGGCGGCGGCGATGTTGCCCGCCCCGACGAGGGCGACGCCGATGCGATGGCCCGTCACGCGGGCGCCTCCGCCGCCGCGAGCTCGGCGCGGGCGGCCTCGACGCAGGTGCGGGCGGCGTCGAGCGGGTCGACGCCGTGCGGGGCGTAGTGCGGCTCGAGCACCACGCTCCCGGTGTAGCCGTCGCGCGCGAGGGCGCGGAACTGGCCGCGGTAGTCGATGCGTCCCTGGCCGAGGGGCACGAAGGTCCCGAAGGAGGCGGGCTCGCTGCCGAGGTCCTTGAGGTGGACGTGGACGAGCCGGTCGGCCGGGATCGCCGCGTAGCCGTCGGGGAATGGCGTGGCCTCGCCCGCCCCGAGCGCGTTGCCCGGGTCCCACAGGGCGCCGACGTGGGGGCGCAGGTCGGTGGCCAGGAGCGCGTCGAGGAGGTCCATGAAGCGGCCGAGCTCCGACCCCGTCGCCACCACGCAGATCGGCTCGTTCTCGATCGCCAGCACGACGTCGTGGCGCCGCGCGACCTCCGCCGCCTCCGCCACGTGCCGGGTGACCTGCTCGACGACCGCGTCGCTCCAGGGGACGCGGAAGAAGGTGAAGACGCGCACGAAGCGGGTGTCGAAGCGGCGGGCGGCCACGCAGGCGCGTTCGAGCAGCGCCAGGTTGTCGGCCACGGTCACCAGCCCGGGGACGGCGAAGTCGGCGGCGGCGTCGCTCGGCCGCTCGTCCAGGGCAGACTTGAAGACGGGCGAGGCGACGGCGCTGACGCGCAGGCCGTGCGCTCGGACCGTGGCGACCGCGTCGTCGAGCGCGGCGTCGTCGAGCAGCGTCACGTTGCGCCCGTCGACGTTGCGGACCTCGACGAGCGGCAGGCCCCAGCCGGCGATGTGCTCGCAGGCGGTGGCGAAGGACCCGTGTACCTCATCGGCGATGATGCCGAGCTCCATGGGGACACCTCCGGAATCGCGTTCTCGCGGTCCCCACGGTAGCACCGGGCCCGCGGACGGCCGGGCTGCCGGCAGGTCTTGAGGGACACGGCGGCGCGCGCCGGCGTCGGCCCCTGACGCCCGTCACGCGGTCTAGGGCGAGAAGGTGATCGCGCTCGCCTTCATGACGGCGCGGAACAACCGGTTGAACGCCAGCGCGTCGGCGGCCGTGAACGCCACCGTCCGCTCGCCGGCGCGCTCGACGCCGGGGATGAAGAGGCACGCCTGGGCGCGGGCCTGGTGGTCGAAGTCGATCTCGGCGCGGGTGTCCGCCGCGAGCCGCCACGGGGTGGCGCCGCCAGCGCGTGCGACCGCCTCCCGCGCGCCCTCGCGGATGCGCTGCTGGGCGGTGCGCGGGTGCAGGTGGATGGCGGAGAAGGTCGTCAG
>JAABRV010000110.1 GCA_011390735.1 Trueperaceae bacterium
ATGGCCATCGTCCAGGTGGTCGTCGTGCTGGCCGCGCTGATCGTCATGAGCGCCAACCTGCTCGTCGACCTCGCCTACGCCCTCATCGACCCGCGGGTTCGCTACGCATGAGCGACGCCGTGGCCACCCGCCTCACGCCGACCGCGCGCCGGCGCGCACCCCGGCTGCTGCGCCTGTGGGTCCGCAGCATCACCGCCGTGACCGGCACCCTCCTGGTGCTGGCGTTCGTGGTCATGGCCGTGTTCGCCCCCTGGGTCGCGCCCCATCCCCCCAACGAGACCGACCTGCGCGCCCGCCAGCTGCCGCCCGTGTGGATCGACGGGGGCCGTGTCGAGCACCTGCTCGGCACCGACCAGCTCGGCCGCGACCTGCTGTCGCGACTGGTCTACGGGTCCCGCGTCGCGCTGCTCGTCGGCCTCGGCGGCGTCCTCCTCACCGCGGCCGTCGGCGTCACCCTCGGCCTGTTGGCCGGCTACCTCGGCGGCCGCGTCGACACGGTCATCTCGCGCGTGATCGACACGCTGCTGGCGATTCCCCCCGTACTGCTCTACCTGGTGGCGCTGGGGGTGTTCGGTCCCAGCCTGACGATGCTCATCGTCATCATCGGGCTGGTGAACTGGACGACCTTCGCCCGCGTCGTGCGCGGCGAGGTCCTCAGCGTGGGTCAGCGCGAGTTCGTCGAGGCCGCCCGCGCGAACGGCGCGCGCGCGGCGCGCGTCATGTTGCGGCACGTGCTGCCCAACGTCACCGCGCCCATCCTGGTGGTCGCGACCCTCAACGTCGCCACGATCATCCTACTCGAGGCCTCGCTCTCCTTCCTCGGCTTCGGCGTGCAAGCGCCCACCGTGACCTGGGGACGCATGCTGGCCGACGGCCGCAACTACCTCGCCACCGCCTGGTGGCTCGCGACCTTCCCTGGCGTGGCGATCACGCTCCTCGGCCTCGGGCTGCTCTTCGTCGGCGACTGGCTGCGCGACGTCCTCGATCCGCGCCTGCGGGGCCGCTGACCCAGCGAACCCGGCACCCGCGTGCCGGCCAAGTGGAAGACTGGCCGCATGGACCCCAACGTCCTCGAACGCCTGCGCGACGCACTCCGCGCCGACCAACTCGACACCTCCCCCAGCGCGCTCGACCTGCACGCCCGCGGCGAGTCCTGGGACGCGGTCCATCCCCCGGCCATCGTCGCCTACCCCGAGTCCACCGAGGACGTGCGACGCGTGATGGCGCTCGCCCACGAGACCCGCACGCCTGTCACCCCCGTCGCCGTGAACTCCAGCCTCGGTGGCCACACCGTCCCCGTCTCGGGCGGCATCTCGCTCGACCTCACGCGCATGGACCGCATCCTCGAGATCGTCGCCGAGGACTTCCTCGCCGTGGTCCAGCCGGCCGTCACCTACCCGCGCCTCAACGAGGCGCTGCGCGCGACCGGTCTGTTCTTCCCCGTCGACCCCGGCGCCGAGGCCAGCCTCGGCGGGATGGCGTCGACCAACGCCTCCGGCACCCTGGCCGTGCGCTACGGCGTCACCCGCGACCTCCTGCTCGGCCTCGAGGTCGTCACGCCGACCGGCCAGGTGATCCGCACCGGCGGCCGCGCCCCCAAGTCGTCGTCGGGTTACGCGCTCACCCAGCTCTTCTGCGGCGCCGAGGGGACGCTCGGCGTGATCACCGAGCTCACGGTGCGCCTCGTCCCGCGGCCCGAGGCGATCATGGGCGCGCGGGCCGCCTTCGCGGACGTCCGCAGCTGCGTCGGCTACGTCACCGACGTCATCCAGTCGGGCCTGCCGGTCGCCCGCTGCGAGCTCCTGGACGCCGCCGCGATCGGCGCGATCCGGCAGCACCTCGGCCTCGAGCTCCCCGACCTGCCCACCGTCTTCCTCGAGTTCCACGGCGACGACGCCTCCGTGCGGTCCGCCAGCGAGCTCGCCCTCGACCTGGCGGCTGAGCACGCCGCCAGCGAGGCCAGCCGCGCCACCGATCCGGAGGCGCTGTCGGCCCTGTGGCGCGCCCGGCACCAGGCGTACTACGCCATGGTGGCCGTCAACCCAGGCCTGGCCAACGTCATCACCGACGTCGCCGTGCCCGTCTCGCGGCTGGCGGAGGTCATCGAGGGCTCCCTCGCCGCGGCCGAGCGGACCGGTGCGCCCACCTACCTCATCGGCCACGTGGGCGACGGCAACTTCCACCTCACCCTCTTCTTCCCGGTCGACGACGCCGCCGCCCGCGCGCGGGTGGAGGCCGCCTACGACGAGATGGTCGGGCTCGCCCTCGCCGCCGGCGGCACCTGCACCGGCGAGCACGGCGTCGGCCTGCGCAAGCTCCCCTACGTGCGCGCCGAGCACGGCGACGGCGTCGACGTCATGTGGGCCATCAAGGACGCGCTCGATCCCGGGGGGATCATGAACCCGGGCAAGAAACTGCCTGCTCGCGGGGGCTGACTCCGTCAGCCCCCGCGAGCAGATTGCAGTTCGCCTTCGGCGAACTGCGCCTCCACAGGGAGCGCCGCCGGCGAGACACCGAACCGCGCCTGCGCGGGCAGCACTGCCGGCAAGACACCGAACCGCGCCCGCGGTAGTCTGAGGCATGGCCAAATGGGTACCCTGGCTGTTGTGGGCGGGCCTCGCCGTGGCAGCCGTGGGCGGCGTCGCCGCGTGGTGGGGGCAGCGCCAGGCCGCCCAGCTCGCCGCCAGGCTGCTGACGCGCGCCGCCTCCGAGATGGGGGCCATGCCCCAGGTGCCGTCGTGGCCGCTGGATGAGCCCGCCGCGCTGCGCCCCGACGCCGAGCCCTTCCCGTTCGACCCCGACCGCCCCACGCTCGTCGTTCTGCTGCACGGCATGACCCCGAGCCTCGAACTCGACGACACCGTCGGGACGCACGCGTACGCGCGACGTTACTGGGGGTTCCACTTCGTCACGCAGCTGCTCGGCGGGCAACGGCCCCGCCTCGAGGACGCCGAACCGTTCGATGCCGCGACGTGGCTGAGCGAGGCGCCCACAGACGACGACCCCCGCCACGGGCTGCTGCTGCGCGCCGACGGCGACGCCAGCCGCGCCGTGTTCGTCGTCACCCGCGACGGCTCCCGCGGCCTCGGCGAGCAGGTCACCACCACGGCGGCACAGGTCGAGGCCGGTGTCGAACGCTTCCGCCAGGTGCTGGCGGTCGCCGAGCCGGACACGCCCGAGAGCGACCGGGAGCCGCAGCTCGTCCTCGTCGCCCACAGCTTCGGCGGCCTCGTCGGTCGCTACCTGCTGACCAACCCCCCGCTCGACGACGGCCCCTTCGGCGTCGACGCCGAAACGCGGGCGCGCGCCGACACGATCCGCGACCGCGCGCTCTACCTCGTCACCCTCGCCACCCCCCACGAGGGCTCGGCCGCCGCCGACCGCGCCGTCCTGCTGGCCGCGGTAGACGAACTGCTGCGCGACGAGCTGGGGCGCCCGAACGCGTTCACGCGCCGCTGGCTCACGCCCCTCCTCGACGAGGGCGCCACGCTGCTGCGGCTCGAGGACCCCGTCACGGAGCACCTGCGCACCGACGTGTGGGCCGCGCTCAACGACCCCGGCGACGGCCTCCTCGCCGCCCACCGCGCGCGCCGCAGCGACGGCAGCCCCGTGCCCGTCTACGCGCTGGCGGCCCACGCGCCGGGCGGCCACTTCTTCGTCGATCCGATGGTCAGCGACCGCATCGAACTCGAGCTGGCCGCCTGGTACGCGGGGCGCCTCGACCTGGCGCCGGACTTCTACCGCGAGTTCCTCTTCCAGATGCTGCTCACCGACCCCACGATGCACGCGCTGGGCATTCCGGAGCGAGGATGGGGCCGGGCGGCGGACCACCCCGCACCGGACCGGGTCCTCGACCGCGTGACGCGCGTCCCGACCGCACCCGAGCGCATCGTCTTCGGTCCCGAGGACGCGCGGGTGACCATCGAACTCGCCTCGCGCGTCGACTTCCTGCGGGGCCCCTACGCCGGCGAGGTCAAGACGCGCAGCTGGCTCGGCCGCCTGTGGTGCCTGTTCGTGCGCTGCGGCGAGGCCCCCGGCGTCATCGACACGGGCTCCGTCGACGACGTCGACCTCAGTGGCATCGAGGAGCCGACCGTGGCGGTCGTGCGCGACCTCCTGCTCGGGCGCGAGCCGCCCGGCGACACGCCGCCCATCGGCCAGCCGGAGGGGCGCGTCGGCGACGGCGAGATCGACGCCGACGGGGCGGTGCCCGTGCACTCCGCCCTCGGCTACCTCCTGGCCGCCGACGACGGCCCCTACCTGGCCGCCGGGCGCGAGTGGCCGGTCGGCAACGAGACGCTGCCGGGCAGCTGGTACCGCCCCGACCTCGTCGACCCCGACGCCGAGCTGCCGTGGACCTTCCTGCACCACATCGACCTGCAGTGGGCGCCGGAAGTCGCCGAATGGATCGCCGCGGAGCTGCTGGACGCCGCGGGGCCGGACCCTGAGGGCGAGGACCTGAGCAGCTGGCGCTGACCCGCACCGACGGGTCCGCCGGCCGGCGGCTTGCCGCCCGCGAGCACCGTCGACCACGGCCCTCGGGACGCCCAGCCGTCCGCTCGTGTCTCCCGACGCCACGTCCGGTCAGGACCGCCGAAGCACCCCGGTGGTAGATTGGGGGGTCGGACAACCGAACCGCCACGAGACGCGACGCACTCTCCCCGACCCTAGGAGGTCCACCATGAACGTCCGTCCCCTCCGGCTCCTCGCCCTGTTGGTGCTGCTGGCGTCCTTCGCCGCGGCCACCGCGCAGGAATTCGACTGGCGGCGCTTCGAAGGCAGCGAGATCCGCTTCATGATGAACCGCCACCCGTTCACCAACTGGCTCGAGCCGCTGGTGCCCGAGTTCGAGGCCCTCACCGGCATCGACGTGAACCTCGAGATCCTCCCCGAGGATCAGTTCCGTCAGGTCCGCCTGCTCGAGGTCAGCAGCGGCGCCGCGACCCTCGACGGCTACATGATCATGCCGGGCCAGGTGAGCGCGCAGTACCTCGGCGCCGGCTGGGTGCGCTACATCGACGACCTCGTCGCCGATCCCAGCCTGACGATGCCCGACCTCGACCTGAGTGACTTCTTCGGCGGCGCCATCGGCACCTTCGAGGACGACGGCCAGCTCTTCGGCCTCCCGCTCCAGATCGAGTCCAGCCTGCTCTTCTACCGCGCCGACCTCGTCGAGGCCGCCGGCCTCGAGGGCCCGCCCGCGACGATGGAGGAGCTCATGGCCTACGCCGCCGCGCTGTCCGACGAGATGGTCGCCGGCTTCGCCATGCGTGGCCGCGGTGCCGCCGCCACCAGCCAGACCGTCAACCTGCTGTACTCCTTCGGCGGCGAGTGGCTCGACGAGGAGGGCAAGTCCGCGCTCGACTCCCCCGAGAGCATCGCCGCGCACGAGTTCTACGCCGAGCTCATGCGCAACTACGGCCCTCCCGGACCCACCAACCTGCACTGGGCCGAGGTCACCAGCCTGTACGCCCAGGGCCAGGCGGCCATGATCTTCGACGCCAACGTCTTCCGCCCGATCATGGAGGACCCGGCGCAGGCGATCGACGTCGTGCGCGAGAACACCCGCTACGCGCCGCTCCCCGCCGGCCCGGCCGGCAGCGTCCCCGGCGTGCTGGTGTGGGGCCTCAGCGTCAACCACGCGAGCCAGAACCCCGAGGCGTCCTGGTACTTCATCCAGTGGGCGCTGTCGAAGGAGAACCAGGTCCGCCTGGCGCTCTTCGGCGTGCCCGCCGCCCGCGCCTCCGCGTGGGCCAACGAGGAGTTCCAGACGCGCGCCCCCGCCGACTGGATCGAGGCCTCGATGACCTCCTTCGAGAACGGCCAGCCCTACTGGAACCCGCCGATCATCCCCGTCGCCGAGGTCCGCGACGCGTACGGTCAGGCGATCGTCGCCGCCCTCGAGGGCCGCGACGTCGCGCAGGCGCTGGAGCGCGCGGCCGACGAGATGGACCGCATCATCCAGCGCACCCGCTGAGCACGGCGTCATCGACCGGAGGGGCGGGCCCGACCCGCCCCTCCACTCTCGCACCGACCGAACGCGCGGAGCCCCCCTGGTGAAGACGGCCAGCAGTTGGATCGACCGCAACGCCCGCTACCTGTTCCCGCTGCCGGCGATCCTCGCGATCGTCGTGCTCATCGTCGCGCCGGTCGTGACGAACTTCGTCCTCTCGCTCTACGACTACTTCGTCGGCGGCCGCGCCTTCTTCGTCGGCCTCGAGAACTACCAGCGCGCGGCGACCGATCCGCGCGTCTGGAACGGCATCAAGAACACCTTCTATTTCACCTTCACCGCCGTGCCGCTGCAGCTGCTCGTGGGCATCGGCATCGCGGTGCTGTTCAACCGTGACTTCCCCGGCAAGGGGCTCGCGCGCACGATCATCTTGCTGCCGATGGTGGCCACGCCCGTCGCCATCGCGCTCATCTGGGCCCTCATGTTCAACCCCAGCCTCGGCGTCATGAACTACTTCCTAGAGACCTTGGGGCTGGAGCGCTCCCTGTGGGTGGCGCAGTCGAACCTCGCCATCCCCTCCCTGGTGCTGGTCGACACCTGGCAGTGGTCGCCCATGATCGCGCTCATCCTGCTCGCCGCCATGCAGGGCGTGCCGTCCGAGCACTACGAGGCGGCGCGCATCGACGGCGCCAGCGGCTGGCAGTCGTTCTGGCACATCACCATCCCCGGCATCCGCTCGGCGATCGTCGTCGCGCTCATCCTGCGGGCGGTCGACGCGCTGAAGACGTTCGACATCATCTACGTGATCACCGAGGGGGGCCCGGGCACCGCCTCCGAGACGCTCAACGTGCTCGCCTTCAAGACCGGCTTCCAGTTCTTCCATGCGGGCTACGCGGCCACGCTGCTGATCTTCCTCATGTTCCTCGTGCTCGGCGTCGCCGTGCTGCTCAACGCCGTCAGGAAGCGGACGTGACCCCCGCCGCCTCCGCCTCCGCCCTCGCCGCGGCCCAGGCGGCTCGCCGGGCCCGCCGCGTGAAGCTGATCAAGACGATCGGCATCTTCCTGCTGATCGCCGTCGTCGTGGTCATCATGCTCTTCCCGTTCTACTGGATGGTGCTCACCAGCCTGCGCAGTCAGGTCGACAACGTCAGCCGCGTCCCCGTGTGGTGGTTCACGCCGACGTGGGAGAACTACCAGAACGTCATCGCGCGCAACAACTTCCTGACCTTCACCTGGAACTCCTTCGTCGTCGCCGCGCTCTCCACCGGCATCGGCCTCGTGCTCGGGCTGCCCGCCGCCTACTCGATCGCGCGCTTCAAGCAGGACGGCCTGGCGCTCGCCATCCTCATCGCCCGCCTGACGCCCTACATCACGTACCTCGTCCCCTGGTACCTCGCCTTCCGTGCGCTGGGGTTGATCGACACCTACCTCGCCCTGACGCTGACGCACCTGATCGTCGGCATGCCGCTCATCGTGTGGATCATGATCAGTTTCTTCGAGGGGGTACCGCAGGACCTGGAGGAGGCGGCGTTCGTCGACGGTGCCACCCGCATCGGCGCCTTCATGCGCGTCATCCTCCCGCTGTCGACGCCGGGCATCGTCGCCGCCAGCATCCTGGCGTTCATCTTCAGCTGGAACCAGTTCCTGTTCAGCCTGGTGCTCTCGGGCCCCAACACGCGCCCCGTCCCGGTGGCGGTGTTCAACTTCATCTCCTACGGGCAGATCGACTTCGGCGGCCTCGGCGCCGCGGCGGTGCTCATCACCCTGCCCGTCGTCATCCTGACGCTCATCATCCAGCGCTGGATCGTCACCGGCCTGACGATGGGCGCCGTGAAGGGCTGAAGCCATGCTCGCGCTGCGCAAGCTCGCCCTCGGCGAGACCCGACTCGTCCTGCAGGAGGTCCCCGAACCCGAGGTCCGGCCCGGCCACGTCGTCCTCGACGTCGCCGCCGCCGGCATCTGCGGCACCGACGTGCACATCCGCCGCGACGAGTACCGCTCCGAGCCGCCCGTGACGCTCGGCCACGAGGTCGCCGGCACGGTCGCCGAGATCGGCGCCGGCGTCGAGGGTTGGCGGGTGGGCCAGCGCGTCACCACCGAGACCTACTTCTCGGTCTGCGGCCGCTGCGAGCACTGCCGCACCGGCCGGCCCAACCTGTGCGCCCAGCGGCGCTCGATCGGCTCGTTCGAGGACGGCGGCTTCGCGCCGCGCGTGCTGGTGCCCGCCACCAACCTGCACGCCCTCCCCGACGCGCTCGC
>JAABRV010000111.1 GCA_011390735.1 Trueperaceae bacterium
ATCTGGGAAATCCTCATCATCCTGGTCATCGTGCTCCTCATCTTCGGGCCGCGCCGGCTCCCCGAGATGGCCAAGGGGCTCGGCCAGTCCGTGCGCGCGTTCCGCAAGGAACTGCGCGACATGAAGTCCGAGTTGGACTTCGACGACAAGCCCGAGACGCCCCAGGCGAGCGCCAGCCGCCCGCAGGCGGCGGCCGGGCCCGCGCCGGCGGCCGAGCCCGAGCCCGAGCCCGCCCCCGAGGCGGGTAAGCCGCGCGAGGGTGGCGACGCCGCAGCCTGAGTCGCAGCCCGACGACGTCGGCCGATCGTGCGGTGGGGGCCCTGAACGCCGCACGCCTCGGACCGTGCCGTTGCAGGCGCGCCCGGAGCGTGACCCTTGACCCTCTTCGACCACCTCGACGAACTCCGGAACCGCCTCTTCATCGCCGGAGCGGCGTGGGTCGTGGCGTCCGGCATCATGTTCGGGTTCCGCTTCGCGGTGCTGGACTGGCTGCAGGCGCCGCTGCCCGAGGGCATGCGCCTCACCTTCTTCTCGCTGCTGGAGCCGTTCACGACGTCGATGCAGATCGCGGCGTTCTTCGGCCTGGTCCTGGCCGGCCCGATCGTCGTCGGTCAGATCTGGGGCTTCCTGGCGCCCGGCCTCTACCCCGAGGAGCGGCGCTACGCGGTGCCGTTCATCCTGCTCACGGTGCTGGCCTTCGCCTCCGGCGTCGCGTTCTCCTACTACCTGGTCCTGCCGATCACCATCCCCGTGCTGCTCGCCTTCCTCGGCGACGCGGCCCTGGGCTTCCTGTCGATCGGGCGCTACATCGGCAACGTGCTCATGCTGATGGCCGTCTTCGGCCTGATGTTCGAGCTGCCGGTGTTGGCGTTCCTCCTGGCCCGCATCGGGGTCGTCCGGGCGGAACCGCTGCGGCGCACCCGGCGCTACGCCCTGGTGGGGCTGCTGATCGCCGCCGCAGGACTGTCGCCGACCGGCGACCCGTTCAACTTCGCCCTGGTGGCCGTCCCACTGGTCGTGCTGTACGAGGCGTCGATCCTCGTCGTCGGCCTCGCCGAACGCAAGCCGCGCGACGACGCGGAATCGGCGACCGACGGCGCCACCTGAGACACATCCCGTGCGGTGCGGCGGGCGCCGCGCCGCCCCACGCCCGCGCGCGGAGGAGCCCGTGGACGAACGAATCGAAAGCCTGCGCCGACGCATCGACGAACTGAACCTCGACCTCCTGCGGCTCCTCTCCGAACGGGCCGCGGTCGCCGAGGCGATCGGCCGCCGCCAGACCGAGGTCGGCCTCTCGCACTACGACCCGGTGCGCGAGCAGGCGATGCTCGACGCGTTGGTGAGCGCCAACCGCGGGCCCTTCTCCGACGCGACCGTGAAGAGCCTCTTCAAGCAGGTGTTCCAGGCGTCGATGCAGCTCGAGCAGGAGCAGGACAAGGTGCAGTACCTGACCTCGCGCCGTCATCGGCAAGAGGACACCGTCGTGTGGGTCGGTGACGTCGCCGTCGGCGGCGACCATCCGGCGGTGCTGGTCGCGGGGCCGTGCGCGATCGAGTCGCGCGAGCAGGTGATGGCCACGGCCGCCCACGTCGCGCGCCGTGGCGTCAAGCTCTTCCGCGGCGGCGCGTTCAAGCCGAGGACCGACCCCTACAGCTTCCAGGGGCTCGGGGTCGAGGGCCTCGCGCTCGGGCGCGAGGCCTGCGACGCCCACGGCCTGCGCTTCGTGGCCGAGATCATGGACGCGGCCGACCTGCCCGCGTTCGAACGGCACGTCGACATGCTCCAGATCGGTGCGCGCAACATGCAGAACTTCCACCTGCTCAAGGCCGTCGGGCGCTCGCGCCTGCCGGTGCTGCTCAAGCGCGGCCTCGCCGCCACGATCGAGGAGTGGGTCATGGCGGCCGAGTACCTCCTCCACGAGGGGAACGCCAACGTCGTCCTGTGCGAGCGCGGCATCCGCACCTACGAGCGCTTCACGCGCAACACGCTCGACGTGTCGGCCGTGGCGCTGGCCAAGCTCGAGACCCACCTACCCGTGCTGGTCGACGTCACCCACTCGGGCGGGCGGCGCGACCTCCTCGTCCCGCTGACCAAGGCCGCCCTGGCCGCCGGGGCCGACGGCATCATGGTCGAGGTCCACCCGAACCCGGCCGTGGCCCTCTCGGACCAGAAGCAGCAGGTGGACTTCGACGGTTTCGACGCGTACCTCGACGCCACGCTCTTCCCGCGCACGCTGAGCGCTGGGCGCACCGAGCTCTACCGGGGCTGAGGCCGCCGTGTTCCGCGACCTGATGAACTGGGCCTTCAAGCAGGCCGACGTCACGCCCACCTTCGCCAGCCAGCACTGCCTGGCGGTGCGTGGCGGCGGCTGCCGCGCGTGCGCCGAGGTCTGCCCACACGACGCGATCACGATCACCCGCACCGTCAAGATCGAGCCGATCGACTGCACGGGCTGCGGCCTGTGCGTGGCGGTCTGCCCCAGCTTCGCCCTGGCGCCGCGCGAACGGGTCGTGACGGACCACGCCGTGCGCTGCTCGGCGGTCCAGGGCGAGACGACGTCGGTCGTGTGCCTGGCACGGCTGCAGGCCAGCGACCTGGTCCGGATGGCCGCGCCCGGCCGCCCCCTGACGCTCGCGCGCTCGGACTGCGCGAACTGCGACATCGGGGGCGCGGAGGTGCCGGCGGCGATCGAGCGTGCCGCCGCCGCGGCGCGAGAACTCCTCGCCCTCCACGGTCGGACGCTGGAGCTCGAGGTGGTGGAGGTCGAGCGCTTCGAGATCCCCCGGGACCGCGTCGAGATCTCGCGCCGCGACCTGCTCCGCGGCGGATGGAAGGAGATCCGACGCTCCAGCAGCGTGCTCCTGGCGCCGCTCGAGGGCTTCGCCGAGGCCGACGAGGACGCCGTCGACCGACGCGCGCTGCCGGTCGAGCACCAGCGGCGCATCCGCGCCATCGGTCTGTCCAAGCCCGAGCCCGACGCCATCGTCCCGCTCCGGTTGCCGGAGGTGCTCGACGGCTGCATCCTCTGCCCCGCGTGCACCCGCGCTTGCCCCACCAACGCCATCCGGCGCGTCTTCGATGGCGACGCCGCGGGCGGGGCGCGGCTCGAGCTGGACAACGACCGCTGCATCGGCTGCGACGCCTGCGTGGAGGCCTGCCCCGTGGACGTCGTGCGCATGCGCGACGACGTCACCTGGGGCGAGGTCACGGGACCGCCGCGGATCGTCTACCGGGCGGACCGACCGGCCGCGCCCCTCGGCGCCGTCGCCCGCGCGGCGGCGACCCCGGTGGAGGCGGCCGGCGGCGCCGCGGCGGCGTCGGTGGACGCGGCCGTGGCGGGCGACGACGCCGAGGGGTCCGAGCCCGGGGCTGACCGCGACGCGGCCGCCGACGTCGGCGGCGACGACGCCCACGCGTCGTAGGATGGGGCATGACCGTCGACGACTGGGTCTTCGAAGCCGTGGAGCGGGCGGCGGCCTCAGGTGCCACCGTGCGCGAGGTCCAGCGGTCGATCGACGAGCACCACTACGAGGAGCTGGCGATCGACACGATCGAGACCTCACTGGCCGCCCTCGCCGGGGCCGGCCGCATCGTGGAGCGCGAGGGCCGCTGGCGCGTCCAGCGCAGCACCAGCAAGGAAGACGCGCTCAAGCGGCTGTTCGGCGACGCGTGAGGTGCCGGTTCGCCGCACGACCCTCCCGGAGGCACGCATGAGCTCGAGCACGACCCCGCGGCGCGCCCGCATGGACGACTTCTACGACCTCGACGCGCAACTCGCGCCCGAGGAGCGCATGATCCGCGACGGCGTCCGCGAGTACGTGCGCGGCGAGTTGCTGCCGCACGTCGGGGACTGGTGGAGCGAGGGCGTGTTCCCGCCCGAGCTGCCGGCGCGCCTCGGCGAGATCGGCGTGCTCGGCGTGACGCTGCCGGAGGCCCTCGGGGGCGCCGGGGCGTCGGCCACCGCCTACGGCCTGGTCGCGCGCGAGATCGAGTACGCCGACTCCGGCCTGCGCAGCTTCGTCAGCGTGCAGTCCAGCCTCGTCATGTACCCCATCCACCGGTGGGCCAGCGAGGCGCTGCAGCGCGCCTGGCTGCCGCGGCTCGCCAGCGGCGAGGCCGTCGGCTGCTTCGGGCTGACCGAGCCCGACGCCGGCTCGGACCCGGGCGCCATGCGCACCCGCTGTCGACGGGTGGGCGACGAGTGGGTCATCACCGGCGTCAAGCGCTGGATCACCAGCGGCAGCCGCGCGCACGTCGCCATCGTGTGGGCGCGCGAGGAGACCGAGGGCGGCGACGGCCGCATCCTCGGCTTCGTGGTCGACACGGACCGCCCCGGCTTCCAGGCGGTCGACATCAAGACGAAGGCCTCGATGCGCGCGTCGGTCACGAGCGAGCTCTACCTCGACGAGGTCGTGGTCCCGGCGTCGCAGCGGCTCGACGTCGTCGGCCTGGGCGGCGCGCTGGCATGCCTCAACCAGGCGCGCTACGGCATCGCCTGGGGCGTGCTCGGGGCGGGCTTCGCCTGCCTGGAGGAGGCGGCGGCCTACGTCGCAGACCGACCCGCGTTCGGACGGCCCCTGGCGGCGAAGCAGTTGGTCCAGTCGCGCCTGGCCGACATGCTCGCCGATCTCACCAAGGGCAGCCTGCTGGCGCACCAGCTGGGCCGCCTGAAGGAGCGGGGCCAGGACACGCCCGCGCGCGTCTCGCTGGCCAAGCGCGACAACGTCCGCGCCGCGCTCGGCGCCGCGCGCGCCGCGCGCGACCTGCTCGGCGGCAACGGCATCACCACCGAGTACGCCGCCATCCGCCACATGCTCAACCTCGAGACGGTCGCGACCTACGAGGGCACGGACGCGGTGCACACGCTGGTGCTCGGTCGCGAGATCACGGGCGAGTCGGCGTTCTAGGCGCGCCCGCGGCCCGCACGCGCGGCTCGACGCGTGGGCCGCGCCGGGCGACGAGCGTCCGTTCAGCGCCCGCTGGTGGCCAGGAGCGTCAACGCGATGGCCACGCCCCCGGCCGCCGCGCGGAGCGCGTGGCGCCAGGGAACCACCCGCCGCAGGACGAGGCGGGCGTTGCGCCACGACGTCAGCGACGCCATCAGCGCGCCGGCGGTCACCAGCGGCACGGCGCCCGGGAGCCCGTAGCCGACCGCCACCCCGCCGACGGTGAGCAGCACCGCGGCGACGAAGAAGGCCGCGCCGAACGCCGAGCGCCGCCGCACCACGGCCCACGCGCCGAACGCGTTCACCACCGCGTAGCCGAGGGTGAACACGACGGCGGCGACGGCCGCCGCGGCGTTCACGACGGGGCACCCCCCGGATGCAGCAGCGCCCGGAAGGTGCGCTCGCGGTCGGCGAGGTCCCTGAGCGGCACCAGCTCGACCCGCGACCCCGCGATCGACTGGGCCCGCCGCGACAACCACAGGTCGCTCCCCGACGCCCCATCGACGACCCAGCGCAGCGCGCCCACCGCCCCCGAACGGGCGAAGCGCCGCAGCGCGCCCAGGGCCTCGGCATCGGTGTCCACCAGCGCGGGGTCGACGCGCCGCGCCTCCGCCCGCAGCTCGGCCGGGTCGTGGGCGTACGGACCCACGGCGTGCTCGCCGGGCCGGACGACGAGGGCGGCCACCGCCGGCGTGGCCCACCAGGGCTGACCGAGCACGGCGACGGTCGCCGCGCCGGGCGCCGGACGCGGCGCGGCGCGGCGCGCCCGGCGCGGCGGGTGGGCCTCCGCCCGGTGCTGCGACCACGCGCGGCGCACCAAGCCCACGTCGGGCGTGAGGCGCCGCAGGAAGGTGATCGCCTCGCCCTCGACGGGACGCCCGAGGTCGGCCGGCAGCGCCCAGACCTGGGGCAGGCCGGGCACCGACCGGCCGAGCATCGTCGGCAGGTCGGCCACCCAGGGGTCCTGCGCGGCCCCGCGGGTGGCGCCGTCGTCCGGGTTGAGGCTCGGCGCGACCAAGAGATCGACGTCCTCCAGCGCCAGCGCCGCCGCGACCGCCAGCCGGAACGCGACGGTCGGCGCCACCGCCACCCGCGGGTCGGCCAGGCGCGCCACCACGTCGTCGGGATCGGGCAGCACGACCTCGGACCCGGCGGCCCGGGTCAGCGTCGTCCAGAAGGGACCGTAGCGGTCCCACAGCAGATGGGTGAGGAAACCGACGCGCACGACCGTCGAGGGTAGCACGGGGTGACCCGGCACGCGGCGCCCGGCGGGCCGGCGCCGAGCCGTGCCGACGGGGCCGGACGGCCCCAGCGCCCCCCCGGTCCCGCGGCCGTCGTGCTAGCCTGTCCGCCCGGATGTCCGTCGGGCTCGTCGTGCTCTCCGCCCTCGTCGTGCCGTACCTGGCGCTGATGCTGCTCATCGCGCTCGGGATGCGCTGGCCGACCGCGCCGACGCCTGCGCCGCACCGGTGGCCCAGCGTCGACGTGGTCGTCGCCGCGCGCGACGAGGCGGCCCGGCTGCCCGGGACGCTGGCGGCGCTGAGGGCGCTCGACTACCCCGGCGCGCTGCGGGTGATCGTGGTCGACGACCGCTCCAGTGACGGCACGCCGGACGTCGTGCGCGCGGCCCGCGAACGGGACCCGCGCCTGACGCTCGTGCAGGTGACACGGCCCTCGAAGCGGATGGCGCCCAAGGTGCACGCGATCGCCACCGGGGTGCGCGCGGGCGCGGGCGAGATCGTCCTGACGACCGACGCGGACTGCGTCGTCGATCCCGCTTGGGCCCGCGCGATGGTGGCGCCGTTCGCCGATCCACGGGTCGTCTGGACGCTCGGGTCGGTCACCACCCGGGGGCCCGGGGAGGCACGCAGTTTCCGCGAGCGCTTCGAGGCGATCGACTGGCTCTCCCTCATGCTCGTCTCCCGCTCGCTGGCGCGGCTCGGCTGGAGCCTCGCGTCGAGCGCCAACGCGCAGGCCTACCGCCGCTCGGCCTTCGAAGCGGCCGGCGGCTTCGGGCTCGCGGGTCGCGCCCCTTCGGGCGACGAGGACCTCCTGGCGCAGCGCCTCGGCCGCCTACCGCACGCGCGCAGCGTCTTCGTCGACGACCCCGCCGCACGCGTGATCACCGCCTCGATGCCGTCCTGGCGCGCGCTGCTCGCGCAGCGGCGGCGCTGGGTGAGCCGCTACCAGCACGTCGACCAGTACCACCGCGGGTTCTGGTTCGGCATCACCCTGCTCGGCGCCCAGAGCCTGGCGCTGTCGCTCGCGCTGCTGTCGCTGCCGCTCGTGCCCGCCGCCGCCGGCACCGTGCTCGGCCTGTGGGGCATGAAGCTCGCCATCGAGGTGCCGGGCATGCGCGCGGGGGTGCGCCTCCTGGGGCGACCCGACCTCGCGGGGGGCGTGCTCGGGTGGGCCCTGTTGCACCCGTTCTTCATCGCCGTCGTGCTGATCGGGTCGCTGCTGCGCCCCGCCTCGTGGCGCGTGCCCGCGGCAAGCGGCGTGCCCGCGGCCTGGCTTGGGCCCAGGTCGTGGCGCGAGCCGACGCCGATCCCGTCGGGGTACCGCCGGCGGCTCTGGCGGGCGCGCTGGCGGCGTTGGCGCCGGCGGGTCGCGGCGCGCGCCTGAAGGCGCCCCGACGGGCCCAGCGGGCGCACGCGCTCCGCGGGCCGGGGTGGTAACTTGGCGGCCGTGGGGCACGCCATCTCCGCCATCGACCGGCCCCGCGGGCGGCAGCGCCGTCGCCTCCCGCCCGGCTGACGACGGGCGCTCGGGACCGCAGGAGGACGCCGACGATGCGCATCGCGATGTACACCGAGAACTTCCTGCCGAAGATCGACGGGGTCGTCACCCGCATCACCCGCACGCTCGAGCAACTGCGCGCCCTGGGCCACGAGGCCCTGATCTTCGCGCCCCACGACCCGCCGCCGTCCTACATGGGCCACCGGGTCGTGCGCGTGCCGGCGGTGCCGTTCCGGCCGTGGCAGCCGGAGCTCTTCCTGGGCCTACCGCGTCCGCGTCTGGGGCGCGAGCTCGACGCCTTCGCCCCCGACGTGGTGCACGTGGTCAACCCCGTCATCCTCGGGCTGTGGGGGACCATCGTGGCGCGCCAGCGCGGCCTGCCGCTGCTCGCCTCGTACCACACCGACATCACCCAGTACGCCGTGCACCTGGGCATCGGCTTCCTGTC
>JAABRV010000112.1 GCA_011390735.1 Trueperaceae bacterium
AGCAGCACGTGATCTGCCGTCGGGCGGACCGCTGTCGCCCACCCTCGACGAGCTGCGGGCGGCCGTCGACGTCGCCGCGGGTCGTCGGCCCGCCGACCTGCGACTGACCGGCGCGCGCCTGCTCAACGTTTTCACCGGCGAGGTCGAGGAGGTCGACGTCGACGTGTCGGGGCGGCTGGTGGCGGCCGTCTTGCCGACGCGGGGGCCCGAGGCGGGGGGCGAGGCGCCGCCCCCGGCCCTCCACGAGCTCGACCTCGCCGGCGCCTACCTGGCGCCGGGGCTGATCGACGGCCACCTGCACGTCGAGTCCTCGCTGGTGACGCCGGCGGCCTATGCCGGCGCCGTGCTGCCCCGTGGGGTGGTCGGCGGGATCAACGACCCCCACGAGATCGCCAACGTCGCGGGCCTCGAGGGGGTGCGCTGGTGGCTGGCGTTCGGCGAGGGCCTGCCGTTCGACCTGTGGACCGCCGCGCCCTCGTGCGTGCCGTCGACGGCGCTCGAGACCGCCGGCGCCGAGCTGGGCGTCGGCGAGATCGACGAGCTGCTCGCGCACCCGCGGGTGGTCGGCGTCGCCGAGCTGATGAGCTTCCCGGACGTCGTGGCGGGCGCGTTCGAGCAGCTGGCCAAGGTGGCCGTCGCCGAGCACCTGGGCAAGACCACGGAGGGGCACGCCCCCGGGCTCTCCGGCCGCGGGCTGCAGGCGTACGTCGCCGCCGGCGTCGGCTCCGACCACGAGAGCACCTCCCTGGCCGAGGGCCGCGAGAAGCTGGCCGCCGGCATGTTCCTCATGGTGCGCGAGGGGTCGGTCACGCGCGACCTCGACGCCCTCCTGCCGCTCGTCACCCCCGGCCACGCCGACCGCATCGGCTTCGTCACCGACGACCGCCTGCCCCACGACCTGCTGACGGAGGGCGCGGTCGACGTGCTCGTCCGCCGCGCGATCGCCGCCGGCGTCGACCCGGTGTACGCCGTGCGCTGCGCGTCGTGGAACACCGCCCGTCACTACCACCTGCCGCGCCGCGGCGCGGTGGCGCCCGGCTACTACGCCGACCTGCTGGTGATCGACGACCTCGCCGCCTTCCGCGTCGCGCGGGTGCTGCGGCACGGCCGCTGGGTCGCCGAGGACGGCCGGCTGACCGAAGCCGCCGAGCGCGACCTCGCGGCCGCCGCCGCGGCGGCCGAGCGGCGACCCGAGGCCGCGGGCCTGCGCGCCAGCGTGCGCCTGCCCGACCTGGGCGACGGCGCCCTGCGCATGCCCGCCCCGGACGGCGGCCGCCGCGTGCGCGTGCTGCGGCCGCTGCCGGGGCAGGTCGTCACCGAGGCGGCGACCGCCGAACCCACCGTCGTGGACGGCGAGGTGGTGGCCGACCCCGCGCGCGATCTGCTCAAGGTCGCCTGCGTCCACCGGCACGGCCGACCCGCCCCTGGGACGGGCATCGGCCTGGGCCTGGTGCAGGGCCTCGGCCTGCGCCGCGGCGCCCTGGCGAGCAGCGTCGGCCACGATCACCACAACCTCATGCTGGTCGGCGCCGACGACGACGCGATGCGGCGCGCGGCGCTGCGCGTCGCCGAGCTCGGCGGCGGCTTCGTCGTCGACGACGGGGAACGCGTGGTGGCCGAGCTGGCCCTGCCGATCGCCGGGCTCGTCACCGGTGCCCCGCTCGAGCGGGTGGTGGCCGACCTCGACGCGCTGGATGCCGCGGTGAGGGCGCTGGGCGGCAGCGGCTCGGACGCCTTCATGACGCTCTCGTTCCTCGGCCTCGCGGTCATCCCGGCCCTGCGGGTGACCGATCACGGCCTGGTCGACGTCGTCGCGGCCCGCTTGGTGCCGCTGGCGGTATGAGCGCCGCTCGTCGAACGAGCGCCGCGCGTCGTACGGGCGCCGTCCTGCTGCTGCGCGGCGCGCTGGCGCACGTGCCGGGCGACCCCTGGGCCGAGGGGCCGGCGGCGCTCGAGGCCTGGGACGACGGCGGCCTGGCCGTCGGCGAGGACGGGCGCATCGCCGCGGTCGGCGACTGGGCCGACGTGCGCGCGCGCTTCCCCGATGCCGCGGTCGACGACCGCCGTGGCGCCCTCCTGCTGCCCGGCCTGGTGGACGCCCACGTCCACTACCCCCAGGTCGGCGTCATGGGGTCGATGGGGCTCGGGCTGCTGGCGTGGCTGGCCGAGCGGACGCTGCCGCACGAGGCGCGCTTCGCCGATGCCCCGTTCGCCCGCGCGGAGGCGCGCACGTTCCTGCGCCTGCTGGCGCGCAACGGCACCACCAGCGCGCTGGTGTTCGGCGCCCACTTCGCGGTCGCCATGGAGGCCTTCTTCCACGAGGCGGAGGCCAGCGGCCTGCGCATCGCGGCCGGCCTCTGCGTCGCCGATCGTGGGCTGCGGCCGGAGCTGCGCGCCACGCCGGAGCTGGCGTACGAGGAGTCCCGCTTCCTCGCCCGCCGCTGGCACGGCCGGGGTCGGCTGCGCTACGCCGTCACGCCGCGCTTCTCGCTGTCGTCGACGCCGGAGCTGCTCGCCGCCTGCGCCGCGGTCGCGGCGGACGTGCCCGGCGTGTGGGTCACCAGTCACCTGAACGAGACGCCCGACGAGATCGCCGGCGTCCTGGCCGGCTTCCCCGGGGCCGGCGACTACCTCGCGACCTACGAGGCGGCCGGCCTCGTGGGTCCGCGCAGCGTGTTCGCCCACGACCTGCACCCGCAGGCGGGCGAGCTCGAGCGCCTGGCCGCCGCGGGCGCCGCTGTGGCGCACTGCCCCAGCAGCAACCTCGCTCTCGGCTCGGGCCTCTTCCCGCTGCGCCGCCACCTCGACCACGGGGTGCGGGTCGCCCTCGGCACCGACCTCGGCGCCGGCACGCACCCGTCCGTGCTGCACGAGGCGTCGGCCGCGTACCTCGGCCAGCAGCTCCTCGGGGACGCGGGCGTCACGCTCTCGCCGGTCCACCTGCTGCACCTCGCGACGTCGGCCGGGGCGGCGGCGATCGGCCTGGCCGACGAGGTCGGCGACCTGCGGCCCGGCCGCTGGGCCGACGCCGTCGTGCTGCGGCCGCCGCCGGGATCGACGCTGGCGGCGGTGTGGGCCCACGCCGACGGCGTCGCCGACCTGCTCGGCCCGGCGCTGATGCTGGCGCGCGAGGAGGCCGTCGAGTCCACCTGGGTCGCGGGGAAGAGCGTCTGGGACGCCCGCGCAGCGGAGCCCGCGACGGGGGTGCCGGCGCCCGCCTAATCCTCGTCGATGCGCACGCCGAGACCGTGCAGGAGGCCGGTGGCCTCGGGGAGGCGCACCAGGAGCCCACGGACCACGTTGCGGCGGACGTCGATCTGGTACTGGTGGGCCTTGCGCAGGTCGGCGCCGCTCAGGTTGCAGTCGCGGAACTCGGTCCCGCCGAGGTCGCTGCCGCGGAAGCTGGCGTCGGTGAGGTCGCAGCCGATGAAGAACGCCTCGTGGATCGTGCAGCCCTCGAAGCGCCGCCGGCGCAGGGAGAGGCGCTCGAAGGTGGCGAAGCTCAGGATGGAGTCCTTGAAGTCGACCTCGAGCGGCCGGTTGGGGTCGACCCTCGCGGCAGACCAGTTGATCCCGACCGCGTGCCCGGCCTCCATGGTCACACCCTCGAAGCGACAGTCGTGCACGGACAGGAGGCCGAGGTCGCAGCGCAGGAAGTCCGAGTCGGCGAAGGTGCAGCCGGAGAGCCGAGCCTCGCGCAGGTCGCAGTCCTCGAACACGCAGTCGTGGAAGCTGGCGCCGGTCAGCGGCCCCGCGATCCGCAGGCCGCGGAAGGTCCGGTCGCGGTAGCTGGCGCCGTCGCGCGGGGCCGCGGTCATCGGCCGTCCTCGCGCGGCGTCGCCCCCACCGCGCCGTCGCGGAGGGGTCCTCCGCGCCAGCGCGACTCGACGACGGCGGCGTCCTCCCGCGTGTTGACGTTGTGCAGGGCGGCGACCGCAGCGGACGGCAGCGCGTCGTAGGCGACGGCCTGCGCGCCCGCCGCCGCGAGGAAGCGCCACAGCGCGCGCGCGCCACCGGGTCCCGCGTGCGCGGCCGCCAGCGGCGCGAGGTCGCCGTGGTAGAGGGCGGCCAGCGGTTCCCAGCGGCCGTCGGGGCCACGCGCGGCGACGGCCAGGGGCCGACCGGTCGCCGCCTCGGGCGCGGCATCGGCGGCCGACATCAGCGCCGTCCACCAGCTGCCGTCGATCAGGGGGAGGTCGACCGCCAGCACGGCCACCCAGCGGTGGCCCGCCAGGCGGAGGGCGGTGGCGATGCCGCCGATGGGCCCGGCGCCAGGAGCGTCGTCCGGGACGACGCGGTCGGGGTCCGGCAGGAGGGGCGCGAGCGCGGCGGCGCGCGCCGGCGAGCCGGCGACCACCCAGACCGGCTCGAACGCGGCGGTGGCGGCCAGCGCCCGATCGATGAGGCGCGTCCCCGCCACCAGCGCACGGGCCTTGTCGGCGCCGAAGCGGCGCCCGACGCCGCCGGCGAGCACGACGGCCGCGACGGGCGCGCCGCGCCAGTGGGTGACGCGCGTGGGGGTCACGCGGTCAGCCTACCGCTTGTTTCGCGGCGGTCGGTGACGCCTGCACCCACTGGGATGGCGGCGGGCCGCGCCGTCCGCCGGGTCGTGTGGCGGCGCGGCGGGTAACGTGCGCCCATGACCCTGCTCCGTCGCTCGCTGCTCGCCCTGGTCGTCGCCCTCGTCGCGGTGGTGGTGGGCGTCGCCGTGTCGATCCCGGTCGACGGTTGGCTCAACCGCGACCGCGTCGCCGCCCTGACGAACGCCGTCGCGGACGGCGCCACGCCGGTGGCCGTGTACCTCGCGCGCCCGGCCGACGACGACGGGCCGCTGCCGGTCGTGGTGATGATCCACGAGTTCTGGGGACTCAACGAGGCGCTGCGCTCCAAGGCCGACCTGTTGGCGACCGAGGGGTACCTCGTCGTCGCGCCCGACACGCTACGTGGCACCACGACGGGCTGGCTGCCCAAGGCCCTGTGGCACACGCTCAGCACCCCCGACGAGCGGGTGATCGAGGACCTCGACACCGTGATCGCGTGGCTGCGTGCGCGCGACGACGTCGATCCCGAGCGCATCGTCGTCATGGGCTTCTGCTACGGCGGCGGCAAGGCCCTGGCCTACGCGTTGGCGCGTCCGGCGGTGCCGGCGGGGACCGCCGTCTTCTACGGCGACCTCAGCGACGACGCGGACGCGCTCGCGCGGCTCGAGGGGCCCGTCCTGGGGATCTTCGGGAGGGACGACACGCTCGTGACGCCGGCCGAGGTCGACGGCTTCGAGCGCGCGTTGCGCCGAGCCGGCGTCGACCACGCGCTCCTGCGCTTCGACGACGTGGGGCACGCGTTCGTGACCTCGGCCGACGGCATCGCGTCGGACCCGGTTCAGGCGGCGGCCTGGGGCGCCTGGACCGCGTGGTTGCGCGACGTGACGGCGGTGCCGGCCGGCGACGAGCGCTGAGCGGTCGGCGGGTGCGGCGCGCAGCGCTCGCCCTCGAGGTCCCCACAACGAAAACCGCCGCCCCTTGCGGAGCGGCTGATAAGGGCAACATACCCCGGTATGCGGCATCCGTCAAGGGCTTGCGGGCGGGGGCCGCCGCAGCGGCGCGATCACGTGGAAAACCCGCCCACGAGGCCGAAGAACGCGGGTCAAACCGCCCGTCTGAAGGGGTACACCTCGTAGCTGCGCCACACGCCCTCGCGGTGGTAGACGTCGGCCTCGAGCAGGCGCCGGGCGGCGGCCTCGTCCTCGGCCTCGACCACCAGCGCTGAGCCGATCATCGTCCCCTGGTCGTCGAGCAGGGCGCCGCCGACCTGAAGCGTGCCGCTCTCCGCGAGCGCTTGCGCCCCCTCGAGATGCCGCTCGCGCACGCGTTGGCGGCGGGCGGGGGCTTCGGCGTCGGTGCCGTCCTTGGCGATCACGAGGTAGAGCATCGGGGACCTCCTGGGGGGTGGGCCCGGCACGGGCCTCGGGGCGACGGGCGGCCGGGCTGGATGCCCGCGTCTGGCCCGCCAAAGTTGAGTGCATTAGACTCAGATCCGTTGACAAGAGCCACCCGCGCTGCTATGCTCGGGCCGAGCGGACGACCTGCGTCGGATCGTATCAGGTCCGTTGCGCGGGTCCATCACGTCATCCCCCCTCGGGCGCACGGCGCGCCCCCGCGAAGGAGCGTCCACCATGGCCAAGGCCGTCGGGATCGATCTCGGAACCACCAACAGCGTGATCTCCATCATGGAGGGTGGCGAGGCCACCGTCCTCGTCAACAGCGAAGGCAACCGCACCACCCCCTCGGTCGTCGGCTTCAAGGACGACGTCCGGCTGGTCGGCCAGGTCGCCAAGCGCCAGGCCGTCCTCAACCCCAAGGGCACCCTGTTCGAGATCAAGCGCTACATGGGGCGTACCTGGGACGAGGTGCACACCGAGGTCGAGCGCGCGCCCTACGAGGTCGTGCGCGGCGACGACGGCGGCGTGCGCTTCGTGGTGGCCGGCGAGAAGTACACGCCGGAAGAGGTCTCGGCGATGATCCTGCGCAAGATGGTCGCCGACGCCAGCGAGCAGCTCGGCCAGAAGATCACCAAGGCCGTCATCACCGTCCCCGCCTACTTCAACAACGCCCAGCGCGAGGCGACCCAGAACGCCGGCAAGATCGCCGGGCTCGAGGTGCTGCGCATCGTCAACGAGCCGACCGCGGCGGCGCTGGCCTACGGACTCGAGAAGAAGGGCAACGAGACCGTGCTGGTCTTCGACCTCGGCGGTGGCACCTTCGACGTCTCCATCCTGGAGGTGGGCGACGGCGTCTTCGAGGTGCGCTCGACGTCGGGCGACACCCACCTCGGCGGGTCCGACATGGACTACGCGATCGTGAACTGGCTGGCCGACGAGTTCCAGAAGGAGTACAACGTCGACCTGCGCAAGGACAAGCAGGCGCTGCAGCGGCTCCTGGAGGCCTCCGAGAAGGCCAAGATCGAGCTCTCCGGGCTGCCCGAGACCACCGTCAGCCTGCCGTTCATCGCCATGGACCCGGCGTCCAACGCGCCGCTGTACCTGGAGAAGAAGCTCACCCGGGCGAAGTTCGAGGAGCTGATCGCGCCGCTGATGGCGCGCGTGCGCGGCCCCGTCGAGCAGGCGCTCAAGGACGCCAAGCTGAGCCGCGACCAGGTCGACGAGGTCATCCTGGTCGGCGGCGCCACGCGCGTGCCTGCGGTGAAGAAGCTCGTCAAGGAGCTGCTCGGCAAGGAGCCCAACCAGACGGTCAACCCGGACGAGGTCGTCGCGCTCGGCGCCGCCATCCAGGCGGGCGTGCTGACCGGCGAGGTCGACGACATCGTGCTCCTCGACGTCACCCCCCTCAGCCTGGGCGTGGAGACGAAGGGCGGCGTCTTCACCAAGCTGATCGACCGCAACACCACCGTGCCCGTCCGCAAGAGCGAGACCTTCTCGACCGCCGACCACAACCAGACCGGCGTCGAGGTCCACGTGCTGCAAGGCGAGCGGGCGATGGCGGGCGACAACAAGTCGCTGGGCCGCTTCAAGCTCGACGGCATCCCGCCGATGCCCGCCGGCATGCCGCAGATCGAGATCACCTACGACATCGATGCCAACGGCGTGCTGAACGTCTCGGCGAAGGAGAAGTCGACCGGCAAGGCCGCCTCGATCACCATCCAGAACACGACCACGCTGGCCGACACCGAGGTCGAGCGCATGGTGCAGGACGCGGCCAAGAACGCCGAGGAGGACCAGGCCCGCAAGGAGAAGGCCGAGGCGCTCAACCAGCTCGACGGCCTGCGGCTGCAGGCGCAGAAGGCGCTCGACGACGCGGCCGCGGCGACCGACGAGCAGAAGCAGCCGCTGCAGGCCGCCATCGCCGACGCCCAGGGTGCGGTGGAGGCGCAGGCGCCGAAGGCCGAGGCCGAGGCCAAGACCCAGGCGCTGGCCAGCGCCCTGCAGGCGTTCCAGCAAGCCGTCGCCGCGGCGACGGCCAGCGAGGCCGAGCCGCCCACGGACG
>JAABRV010000113.1 GCA_011390735.1 Trueperaceae bacterium
GAGATGTTCGAGACCTGGTACAAGATGGCCGGCCTGATCACCTCCGGGCTCGACCTCTCGCCGATCGTCACCCACGAGCTGCCCGTCGCGCGCTTCCAGGAGGGCTTCGACCTCATGCGCTCGGGCCGCTGCGGCAAGGTGGTCCTGGACTGGTCGTAGGGCGCGAGCGCCGGCCGCGACGGCATGCCGGGCCGAGGTCGTCGGCGCGAGCGGGCGCGGTATCGTGAGCGCCTGATGCGTGCGGTCACCGCGGCGATGGGCGAGCCCTCCGTGGCGCGCGAGCGGGTGCTCGACGTCGCCGAGGCGCTCTTCGCCGAGCGCGGCCTGGCGCGCGTGACGATGCGCGAGATCGCCGACGCGGCGGGGATGCGCCAGGCGTCGCTCTACCACCACGCGCCCGGCGGCAAGGCGCAGCTCTACCGCGAGGCGTTCGAGCGGATGATCGCGCACCACCGCGCCGGGCTCGAGCGCGCCCTGGCCGGGGCCGGCCCGCGGCTGCGCCCGCGCCTGCGGGCGGTGGCCGACTGGTACGTGGGCCAGGCGCCGATGAACTTCCTGCGCATGATGACCTCCGACATGCCCGCGCTCGGCGAGGCCGAGGCGGCCGCCCTGTCCGGTCCCGCCTACGCTTCGCTCATGCAGCCGATCACCGAGGCGTTCCGGGGCGCGATGGCGGCCGGCGAGGCGCGCGAGCTCGACCCCGACCTGCTGGCCGGGTCGCTGCTGGCCATCCTCGACGCGGTCGCGTTCGCCGAGGGGCGCGGCTACGGCGAGCACGACCAGCGGGCCATGGCGCACACGATGATCGACGTGCTGATCGACGGCCTGGCCGTCGTCGACGCGCGCCCTGGATGAGACCGGCGCGGGCCGCGACCCCCCTTCAGCCCTCGTGGCTGATGTCGACCACGGCGTCCGCGGGTCCGCCCTCCAGGACCGCCGTGAGGCGCTCCGCCAGCCGCGGCGGGTAGACGACGTCCGACGTGGCCAGCAGTTCGGGCAGCGACCACCAGCGGTAGCCGAGCAGCGCGCCGTGCTCGTGCGGGTCGAGGGCCGTGGGCTCGGCACGCGGCGCGGCTGCGGCCACGCGCCCGAGCCGGTAGTGCTCGACGAAGCGGCGCACGCGCCCCTGGTAGTGCAGGTCCGCCGTCCGGCGCCACAGCCAGGGGCCCCAGGCGACGCCGACCAGCCCGGTCTCCTCCCGCAGCTCGCGTTCGACCCCCGCCTCCGCCGTCTCGCCGGGCGCCAGGCCACCGCCGGGGGCGATCCACACCGGCTCGCGATGGGGGAGGCCGCCGGGCCGGCGGACGTCGGCGGCGAGGTACCACTCCAGCAGCAGCCGGTCGTCGGCGTCGAGCACGAGCGCGCGGACGGTCGAGCGGAGCTCCGGGGCGGGTGTCGCGGGCACGCGGGCGGCGCCGGTCACTCAGCGGTCACCCACGTAGCAGCCCAGGGCGGCGAGGGCGTCGTTGAAGCCGTCGGTCGGCACGCGGTAGGTCATCGGGGGGCCCTCGCCGCCGCGCGGCGTCAGCGTGATGGTCGCGTCGACCACACCGCGGAGGAAGCGCACCAGCCGGTCCTCGACGTCGTCGCCGTCGAGCTGCGCGGCGTCGAACTGGTTGCGGGTGGCGGTCGTCCTCAGGAAGTCGATGTTGCCGGAGCGGAAGACGACGTCGTAGGCGGGCGCCGGCAGGGCGTAGTCGCCCACCTCGATCTCGATGCCGTTGTCCCCGTCCGGGGCGCAATACACGGCCAACACGCCGAGCTCGCCGGCCGCCACCATGCCGTCGCTGCCATCGAAGGCCCAGGCGCCGATGACCAGCCCGTCGTCGGTGTCGCCCTCCGTGGCGTCGCCGAAGGGGTCCGGCGCCCCGCCGTCGAACGGGTCGGCGTCCGGGGCCACGCCGGCGAAGGGATCGGCCGCGGACCCGGATGCCGGGTCGGGAGCGCCGCAGCGTAGCGCGGCGAGCGCCTGCGTGAAGCCATCGACCTCGTACTGGAACGTGCGCTCCTGGACACCGCTCGCCGGATCGGCCTGGATGCGCAGGGCCAGGTTGCCGGCCGCCGCCAGGCCGGCGAGCAGGGGCTGGTCGAGCTCGAAGGGCGCGACGGCCTCGGTCACGAAGGCGCCCTCGACGAGGAACCAGGTCTGGTTCAAGACCGGGCCCTGATCGAAACGGACGAGCACGTCGACGCCGAGCGGCTCGGTGCCGAGCGCGATGACGCCCGTGGGCGCCACCCAGGCGGCGATCTCCAAGCCGGAGGGCCCCCCGGGGGCACAGCCGACCACCAGCAGCGCGTCGTCGGGATCGAGGTCGGCGGGCGCCTGGTAGGCGGCCACCCGGATCGAGCCGAGGCCCAGGTAGCTGTACAGGTCGAACTCGCTCTCGACCCGCCAGGCGCCCACGTCCTGGGCGGTGGCGACGCTCAGGGCGAGGCAGAGCAAGAACGCGGCAAACGGTCGTCGGGCCATCACGACTCCTGGCGGCGGGCACCGCGGTGACGATGTCGCCAGCCTAGCGGACGCGTCGGCAGCGCGATGCGGGACGGTTCACGCGGTACCCTTCTGGCATGGTCGTGACACACGTTCGTCTCCAGGGGGCGCCGTGAGGCGGGCGCCGTGAGGCGGGCGACGGGGGCGTCCTGGCTGGGGCCGGCCGCCGCCTTCTTCGCGGGCGCGGCGCTCGTCAGCGTCCTGGGCGGCCCGCTGCTCGTGGGGCTGTTGGCCGGCGGCGCGGCCGCGCTGGCCTGGCGGCCGCTGCGGCGCGATCCGCCGTGGACGGCGAGGGGCCGCGTCGCGTGGCGGGTTCGCGCGGCGGCCGTGGCCGACGGTGTCCGCGCGTGGTCGTCCCTGTGGCGCCAGTGGCGGCGCCTGCGGGCGGACCCGCGGCCCGTCTGGGAGGAAGCGACCGTCGATCCCGCCGACGCGCGCGCGGCGGCGCGCTTCGACGCCGCCTTCCGCGTGCGCTGCGAGGTCGTGGGCGCGCGTTTCCAGGTCTGGCACTCGACCGACACCGGTCGGGCGTACGAGGTGGCGCCGCGCGACGCGCCCGCCGACCCGGTCCCCGGTGACGAGGGCTGGCTCTCGTTCGACGGTGGCCGACCGCGGGTCCGCCCGTGGTCGGAACCGGGTGCCGCGAGCGAGCGACTGCTCAACTAGGTCGCGGGGCGCGGCACGGTGTCGGCGACCGGCTCCGGTTCGCCCAGCTGCAGCGCGGGGGCCCACCAGGTGGCGAACCACGCCAGCGCCGCGAGCGCGCCCGAGATCAGGAAGACCCACCGGATGCCGCGGCCGAGCCCCGCGCGCCACGACGCCACGAGCGCCGCGTAGGCCGGCTCGCCGATGCGCGGCGCGACGGCGGCCGCCGCGGCGTCTGCGGCGGCGGGATCGGTGAGCAGGTCGGGGGTGGCGACGGTGGCCACCGCGGCCGGCGGGAGGTGGGCGACGAGTGGAGCGACGTCGCCCGCGAACGTCACCGCCGCCTGGTGGGCCATCAGGGCGCCGAACAGCGCGACCCCGAGGGTGCCGCCGACCTGCCGGAAGAACTGGTGTGCGCTGGTGGCCGTGCCGAGCAGGTGGGGCGCCGCCGTGGCCTGAACGGCGACCAGGAACATCGCGTTGGTGGGGCCGAGGCCGAGCCCGAGGAGGAACATCGCCCCGACGACGAAGGCGATGGGCGTGTCGGGGCCCATCGTGGCGCCGAGCGCGAAGCCGACCACCGCCACCGTCAGCCCCGCGATGACGAAGCGCCGGTAGCGACCCGTTCGGCTCGACCAGATGCCGGCGAGGCTGCCGGAGAGGATCATGCCGAGGATCAGCGGGGTGAGCGCGAACCCGGACGCGGCCGCGGACAGGCCCGCGACGCCCTGGATGTAGAGCGGCAGGTAGATGGTCGCGCCGAACAGGCCGACGCCCGAGAGGAAGCCTGCGGCGTTGGCGATCGCCACCGTTCGGTCGCGCAGCAGCTCCGGCGGCAGCACCGGCGCCGGCGAGCGCGCCTGCCAGGCCACGAACCCCGCCAGGGCGGCGGCGCCGAGCAGAAGCGTCCCCCAGACGCCGGGATCGCCCCAGGCGAGGCCTTCGCCGCCCCACGACAGCGCCAGCATCGTCGCGAGCATGCCGACGGTCAGCAGGGCGGCCCCGGCCACGTCGACGGGGGCCCCCGGCCGCCGCTCGCCGGCGGGCAGGTGCCGCTGGATGACGATCAGCGCCACCAGGGCCACGGGCACGTTGACGAAGAAGACCCAGCGCCAGCCGAGCAGGTCGGTGATCAGCCCGCCGATGACCGGACCGACGACGCTCGACGCGCCCCAGACGATGCCGGTCAGGCCCTGGTACTTGCCGCGCTGGCGCGGCGGGAAGATGTCGGCGATGACCGCGAAGGCCATGGACATGAGGGCGCCGCCACCGAGGCCCTGCAGCACCCGCAGCGCGACGAGCTGCGGCATGTTGCTGCTGAAGCCCGCGGCCACCGAGGCGAGCGAGAAGAGCACGATGCCGAAGAGCAGGACCCGCTTGCGTCCCAGCGTGTCGGAGAGGCGGCCGTAGATCGGCGTGGAGACCGTGGAGGCCAGGGTGAAGCCGGTGAACGCCCAGGCGTACAGGGCGAAGCCGTCGAGCTCGGCGATGATGCGGGGCAGCGCGGTGCCGACGACCGTCAGGTTGGTCGACGACAGGAAGAGCGTGACCAGCACGCCGGCATAGGCCCATCGGCGTGTGCGGTCGTCCAGCGCGACCGCGCTGGACGACCGCATGTCCGCGTCAGGGACGGCGTGCATCTGCCGTCATCGTACCCCCGGGCGGCCGGCCGCGGCCCGGTGCGGCTCAGGCGTGGGTGACCCAGTGAACCAGCAGGCGCACGCCGAAGCCCGTGGCGCCCTTGGTGTGGTAGCCGCGAACGTCGTCACGCATGGCCACGCCCGCGATGTCGAGGTGCACCCATGGGTAGTCGACGAAGCGCTGCAGGAAGGCGGCGGCGATCGGCGCCCCGCCGTGGGGCTTGCCGCTGGAGTTCTTCATGTCGGCGACGTCGCTGTCGAGGTCATCGAGGTACTCGGGCCACAGCGGCAGCGGCCACACGCGCTCGTGGGTGGCTGCCGCGGCGGCGTCGATGCGGCTCGCCAGGGCGTCGTCGTTGGCGAAGCGGCCGGCGGCCGTGCCGCGGCCGAGGGCCACCACGCAGGCGCCCGTCAGCGTCGCCAGGTCCACCACGGCCTTCGGCTTCAGCCGCTGGGCGTAGGCGAGCGCATCGGCCAGCAGCAGCCGGCCCTCGGCGTCGGTGGAGATCACCTCGATCGTCAGGCCGTTGGATGCCCTCAGGACGTCCGCCGGCCGGTACGCGTGGGCGTCGAGCATGTTCTCCGTCGCCGGCACCAGCGCGACCACCCGCCGCGGGCTGCGCAGCCGGCCGAGGGTGCGCATGGCGCCCAGCACCGCCGCGCCGCCGGCCATGTCGCTCTTCATCGCCTCCATGCCGGCGCGGCCCTTGATCGACACGCCACCGCTGTCGAAGGTGACGCCCTTGCCCACCAGCACCAGCGGCGCCTCCTTGCCGCGGCTCGGGTCGTGCTCGAGCACGATGAAGCGCGGCTCGTGGCCGGCCCCCTGGGCGACGGCGAGGAAGGCGCCCATCCCATGGGCCTCCGCCCACGCGCGGTCGCCGATCGTGACCGCGAAGCCGTGATCGCGCGCCAGCTCCTCGGCGACCTTGGCGAGGTGCGTGGGCGTGGCCACGTTGGGCGGCAGGTTGACGAGATCGCGCGCCAGCTCGACGCCGTCGGCGGTGGCCTCGCCCCAGCGGATGCCGTCGCTCACTTCCTCGACCCGGTCTGCATCGGGATCGACGAGGACCAGCTCGTCGATCCCGTGGTCGCCGGTGTCGCCGATGGCGTCCGCCGCGGCGGGGCGGTAGCGGTAGAGGCCGAGCCGGGCGCCCTCCACGGTCGCGCGCGCGGTCTCGCTGGGCGTGAGGCCGCCGATGCCGGAACCGAGCGCGCCGACCGCGATCCGCCGGGCGCCGAGGTCGCGCGCCTTCCGGACCGCCGCGCCGATGGCCCGTCGGAGGGTCTCCGCGTCGACCCGCTGGGGGTCGCCGAGACCGGCGACCAGGACGCGCGGCGCGGCGACGCCGGCACGGGTGAAGAGCGGCGTGACGCCACCGACGTCGGTCGCCAGGTCGCCGCGGGCCGCCAGTTCGGAGATCAGGCCACCGAGCGCGCGGTCGACGTCGCCGGTCGCGCCGCCGGCGCGATGGCCGCCGGCGAAGTGGTGGACGATGAGGGCGTCGGCCTCGACGCGGTCGATGGGTCGCTGGAGGACGGTCGTGTGCATGACACCAGGTGTACCGCGTGGCGGCGGGGCGGTTCTTGGGGTCGCCCGCGCGCTTGACGCCGTATACCCACCGGGGATATAACCCCTGCATGACTGCCAACCTCCTCTCCCGACCGCTGTTCTGGGTCGTCGTGATCGCCGCGATCGCCGTCGTGGCCGCCCTGTGGGTCTTCGCCCGGCCCCAGACCGGGGCCTCGGCACTGACCCACGTCTCCGTCCAGCAGCTCCACGACGCCGCCCAGGGCGGGGCCCTGGTGCTCGACGTGCGCGAGCCCTTCGAGTACGCCGAGGGTCACGTCGAGGGTTCCGTACTGGTCCCGCTCGCGACCGTGGCGGCGCGCGCCGGCGAGTTCCCCAAGGACGAGCCGGTGTACGTCTTCTGCCGCACGGGCAACCGCTCGCTGCAGGCGGCCCAGACCCTCGTGGCCGCGGGCTACACCGACGTGCGCAACGTCGAGGGCGGCATCGTCGCGTGGACCGCCGCGCGCCTGCCGGTGGCGCGATGAGCTGGGGTCGGAGGCCCGCCATCGCCGAGGCGACGGTCGAGGAGCTCGTCGCCGACAGCGATCCGGCGAAGATCGTCATCGACGTCCGCGAGCCGATGGAGACGATGTACGGCACGATCGAGGGCGCCCGGCTCGTCCCGCTCGGCGAGATCGAGTCGGTGATCGACGAGCTCGACGACGACGCCAACGTCTACCTCGTGTGCCGCTCGGGCAACCGTTCGGCCTACGCCACCGAGGTGCTCACGGCCGCCGGCAAGACCGGTGCCAAGAACGTCGTCGGCGGGATGATCGCCTGGGCCCAGGCGGGTCTGCCGATCGAACGCTGACCGGGCCACGAACTGAAGAAGCTTTGTAGAATGTGCGTCTAACTACGGTGTCCGGAACCCGAGCGGTTCATGCTCAGTCCATCGAGGCACATGACCGGGACGGCGGACGGACCGCCGCCGGCGGCCTCGGGGAAGAGGCGCACATGTTCTCCAAGAAGCTGGCCCTACGTGCCCTGTTGGGCTCCGTTCTAGCGCTCACGCTCGCCGCCTGCGGCGGGATGATGACCGACGACACGACCGAGCGCGGCTCGATCGCCGAGATCGCGTCGGCCAACGCCGACCTGTCGACCCTGGTGGCCGCGCTGGACGCGGCGGACCTCGTCCCCACGTTCGCCGACGACGCGGCCGGCCCCTTCACGGTGTTCGCGCCGACCAACGCGGCGTTCGACGCACTGCTCGATGAGCTCGGCATCACCGCCGACGACCTGCTCGAGAGCAAAGGTCTGGGCGACATCCTCGCGTACCACGTGTCCGCCGAGGAGCTGTTCTTCGACGACCTGACGAGCGCGAGCGCCATCCCGACCCTCAACGGCATCGCCATCAACCAGAGCGGCGGCGTCCTCGACGGCTACAGCAACGTCATCACCGGCGAGATCGTCGCCAGCAACGGCGTGATCTACCTCGTCGACGCCGTCCTGCAGCCCAAGGATATCGTCGACGTCGCGGTCACCGACGGCCGCTTCACGACGCTGGTGACCGCTCTCGTGCAGGAGGAGCTCGTCGACACGCTGCGCGGCGACGGCCCCTTCACCGTGTTCGCCCCCACGGACGACGGCTTCGCCGCCGCGCTCGACGCCCTGGGAATCAGCGCCGAGCAGCTCCTC
>JAABRV010000114.1 GCA_011390735.1 Trueperaceae bacterium
CAGGAGGACCAGCCGACGGCGATGGCCGTGACCGCGGCGCGCGCCGCGCTCGCCCGCGCCGGGCGCGATCCGGCCGACGTCGACGTGGTGATCTGCATCACCGAGGAGCACAAGGAGTACCCGGTCTGGACGGCCGGCATCAAGCTCGCGCACGACCTGGGCGCGCACCGCGCCTACGCCTTCGACGTCGGTCAGAAGTGCGGCACCTCGGTGCTGGCGCTCAAACTCGCCCGCGACCAGTTGGCGGCCGACCCCGAGGTGGACGTGGTGCTGATCGCCGGCGGCTACCGCAACGGCGACCTGATCGACCTGCACGACCCCAACGTGCGCTTCATGTACAACCTCGGCGCCGGCGGCGGTGCGATGGTCGTCGAGCGCGGTCGCGGCCACGCGATCGGCCCGGCCCACATCGTGACCGACGGACGCTTCTCGCTCGACGTGCTCGTGCCCGTCGGCGGCACGGTGGCGCCGATCACGCCCGAGAACGTCACGGAGTACCGCCTGCAGGTGCCCGACCCGCACGGCATGAAGAAGCGCCTCGAGGAGCTCTCGCTCGCCAACTTCGTCACCGTCGTCCGCGAGGCCGTGCGCAAGGCGGGCGCGACCATGGACGACGTCGCCTACCTGGCCATGCTGCACGTCAAGCCGAGCGCCCACCAGCACCTGCTGCGCACGCTTGGCATCGATCCGTCGCGGTCGGTCTACCTCTCCGAGTACGGCCACCTGGGCCAGGTCGATCAGATGCTCTCGGTCGAGCTCGCGGCGCGCCGCGGCATGCTGAACCCCGGCGACCTGGTGGTGCTCGTCGCCGCCGGCGTCGGCTACGTGTGGAACGCGATCACGCTGCGCTGGGCTGGGGCCGGAAGCGCGGGCGAAGAACCTGCCGCAGGAGCCGAATCGTGACCTTCGACGTCGCAAGCTTCCGGGCCGCGGTCACGCCCGATCGCCCGGCCGTGCATTGGGACGGCGGCTGGGTGACCTACGGCGCCATGAACCGCCGTGCGGAGCGCCTCGCGGCGCGCCTGCAGACCCTTGGGGTCGACCGCTTCGACCGGATCTCGATCCTCGCCCACAACCACGTGGTGCACCTCGACCTGTGGCTGGCAGCGGCCAAAGCCGCCGTCGTCTACGCGCCGCTCAACCCGCGGCTCAGTCCGGTGGAGCTGCGCGCCGTAGCCGATCTGCTGCGGCCGAGGCTGCTGCTCCACGACGCCGCGCACGCCACGGTGGCGCGCGGGCTGGGCGTGCCCACGGTGGCGCTCGAGGAGTACGACGCCTGGCTCGGAGACCCTGAGCTCGCCCCCGACCCCGGCGTCGGTCCCGAGGACCCGCAGATGATCCTGCTGACCGGTGGGACCACCGGTTTGCCCAAGGGCGCCGTCCTCCCGTACCGCCAGCAGGCGGCCAACGCCGCCGCCACCGTGATTTCTTGGGGCCTGCGCGACGACGACGTGGCGGTCCAGGCGACCCCCTGCTTCCACGCCGCGATGAACGCGCTGACGACGCCGCTCTACGGCCTGGGCGCGCGCGTCGCGCTGATGCCACGCTTCGAGCCCGGGGCGTACCTGAGGCTCGTCGATGACCTCGGCGCGACGTTGCTCTTCATGGTGCCGACGATGTTCCAGATGCTCGCGGACCACGAGGACTTCGCCCGAGCCGACCTCAGCCGCGTGCGCTGGGCGATCTCGGGCGGCGCGCCGTGTCCATTGCCGCTGCGCGACGCCTTCGCCGAGCGCGGCGTCCGCTTCAAGCAGGGCTATGGCCTGACCGAGGCCGGCGTGAACTGCTTCGCGATCGATCTGGACACGGCGGCCCGCAAGCCCTGGTCGGTCGGTCGTCCGATCCTGCACACCGATGCCGTCGTACGCCGGCCCGACGGCGCCCCGGCGGATCCCGGCGAGGTCGGGGAGCTCACGCTGACGGGCCCGCACCTGTTCCAGGGCTACTTCGAGCACCCGGAGGCGACCGCGGAGGTGCTCCGGGACGGTTGGTTGTGGACGGGCGACCTCGCCCGCATCGACGACGAGGGCGACCTGGCGCTGGTCGGGCGCCGCAAGGACCTGTTCATCAGCGGCGGTGAGAACGTCTTCCCCGCCGAGATCGCCGCGGCGCTCGACGACCACCCGAACGTCGCCGCCTGCGCCGTCACCGGCGTGCCGGACGCGCGCTGGGGCGAGGTCGGGCTGGCGGCGGTGGTCCTGCGCGAGGGCGCCCGCCTCGATGCCGACGACGTGCGCGCCTTCCTCAAGGAGCGCCTCGCGAACTACAAGGTGCCCAAGCACGTCCGGTTCATGGACGTGCTGCCGGTCTCCGGCGCCGGCAAGGTGCTCACGCGGCAGCTGCGGGACGACTTCGTGGCCCAGGAAGCCGCCGCGCAGGCCGCCGAGCGGAGCCCGGCGTGACCCCCTGGGAGGGCATGCTGACCGGCGCCTCCGGCGTGCAGCTGCGCGCCCGCGTCGACGAGGGCCGCGATGCCGGCCCTGGCGGCGCGCCGACGGTGTTGCTGGTCAACGGTCTGATGATGGCGATCGAGGCCTGGCAGGGGCTCGCGGCCGACCTGCTCGCGGACTACCGCGTGGTGCGCTACGACCAGCGCGGCCAGGGCGGCAGCGAGGACCCCGAGGGCCCGCACCTCATCGAGACCCACGCCGAGGACCTCGTCGCGCTCGTCGCCGCGTTGACGCGCGACCACGGGCTCGAGACCTTCCACCTGGTCGGGCTCTCCAGCGGCGCGCCCGCCGCCGTGCTGGCGGCCGCCGCGATCGAGGCCGAGACCCCGGGTCGCGTGCGCTCGCTGACCTCCTGCGATGGCTTCGTCGTCGCCGACGCCCACCTGAAGCTGGTGGTGCGCGCCTGGCTCGCCGCCCACGAGGTCGGGGGACCGGTGCATCGCTTCGACGTCGCCACCCCGTGGGTGTGGGGCCAGGCCTTCCTGCGCGACCAGGAGGACGCCCTGGCGAGCTGGCGCGACGCTGCGTCCGCCACCGACCCCCGCCGCGCGCACGCGTTGATCGCGGGCATGGCGGCCTACGAGGCCGACGCCGGCCCGGCGCTGGCGACGCTCCGGTGCCCGGTGCTGGCGCTGCACGGCGAGGACGACGTCATGACCCCCGCACGCCACGGCCGCGCCCTGCTGCGCCACGCCACCGACGGGCGGCTCCGCACGGTGCCCGAGGCGGGCCACGCCGCGCCCATCGAACGGCCCGCCGCGGTCGCCGCCGAGCTGCGGGCGTTCTGGAACGACACCACCGGCCGCTCCGCTGCCGCGAGCCGCGCTCGAGAGGAGACCCGATGATCTCAGCCGATATCCCGGTCCAACACGTGCAGGTCGACGACCGCCAGATCGCCTACCAAAGCGTGGGCGAGGGCCGCGCCGTCGTCCTGATCCACGGCAACTTCGCCAGCAAGCGCTGGTTCTCCGAGCTGCTGGCCGCGCCGCCCGCCGGCGCGCGGCTGCTGGCCCTCGACCTCCCGAACTTCGGCGACAGCGACCCGCTCGGTGCGCCCATCACGATCGCGGCGTACGCCGACGCGGTCCGCGGCTTCACGACCGCCCTCGGCCTCGACCGACCCGTGTTGGTCGGGCACAGCTTGGGGGGCGCCGTCGTGCTCGAGGCCGCCGCCGCCGATCCCGGGGCCTGGTCGGCGCTGGTGCTCGTCGACGGCAGCGCGCCCGACGGGCTCGCCACGCCCGAGGAGCACTACCCGCTGCTCGATATGTTCCAGGGCAACGGACCGCTGCTGAAGCAGGCGCTGGCGCCGCTGCTCGCGAGCCGCCAACCCGCCGACTTCGACGACCTGGTCGCCGACGGGCTGCGCATGCATCCAGACGCCTTCCGCGGCAACGCCCGGGCGCTGACCGGTCTCGATCTGGCCCCGCGCCTCGGCGCGTTCGCCGGCCGGGTCCTGGTGCTGCGCGGTGGCTTGGACCCGCTGATCACCGCCGAGATGGCCGAGCGCACGGCCGCCGCCTTCACCGGGACGGACCGCGTCGAGCTCGAGACCTGGGACGACGTCGGCCACAGCCCCGCGACCGAAGCGCCCGAGCGCTTCGCGGCGCGCCTCGCTGCGTTGCTCGAGGCGCTTGATGCAGAGGAGACGGCGCCATGACCTGAGCCGCCGCCCGCCGGCCGCGCATCGAATCGATTCGTGCCGGCCCATTTCGCCCCTCCACCCCCCGACCCCACCCACGGGCCGCACCCTGGTCCGCCCCTCATTAGGAGGAACCGCATGCACCGCACCGTCCGTACCCTCTTCACCCTGCTCGCCCTGATCGCCCTGGGCGCAGCCGCCGCGCAAGGCGTCACGATCGGCGTCCTGACGCCGCTCACCGGCGGCGCTGCCGGCACCGGCCAGGCGCAACGCGCCGGCTTCGAGCTCGCGCTCGAGGAGATCAACGCCGCCGGCGGCGTGCTCGGCGCGCCGCTCGCCATCGTCATCGAGGACACCCAGGCCAACCCCGCCGTCGGCCTCGCGGCCTTCGAGAAGCTGATGACCGAGGACGGCGTCGAGTTCATCGCCGGCGGCTTCAGCTCCGGCGTCACCCTGGCCCTGGTCGAGTCCTTCCGCACCTTCCAGCCGATCGTCATGTGGATCGGCGGCGCGGTGTCGGGCATCGGCATCGACGGCTTCGACGGCATCGAAGAGTTGATCGGCCAAGAGGACTGGTTCTTCCACGTGCACCCGTGGGACTACCACAACGTCGAGGCGGCCACCGCCTTCGTCGCCGACACCGGGTCGCAGTCCGTCGCGCTGCTCCACGAGGACTCCGCCTTCGGCGGACCCGGCTCGGCGGGCGCCCAGGCGCTCATCGAGGGCGCCGGCCTGACGGTGCCGCTGCGCGAGGCCTTCACCTCGACCCTGCTCGGCGGCACCGGCGACTTCCGCGCGGCGATCGCCAAGGCCGCGGCGACCGACGCCGACCTCCTGTACTGGATCGGCTACGACTCCGACGTCGTGCCGCTCACGAGCCAGGTGCGCGAGCTGAACTACAACCCGCAGTACATCTTCGGGGCCCCTCCCGGATGGCCGACCGAGTTCGCCGCCGCGCCCGAGGCGCAGTGCGTCACCGGCCTGATCGGCTTCCTGCCCAACCTGCCGACCCCCGAGGCGGCGGCGTTCACGACCGCCTACCAGGCCAAGTTCGGCGCCGAGCCCGACAACTACTTCTCCGCGCTGGCCTACGCCAACCTGTGGGCCTACGCCGACGCGATCAACGCGGCCGGCACCACCGACCAGGGCGCCGTCATCGCGGAGCTCGAGGCCGGCACCTTCCGCAGCCCGATCGGCGACTGGTCCTTCGAGCCCTCCGTGGTCGGCAAGCACCAGGGCTTCACGACCGACCTCTGGCTCGTCTTCCAGTACCAGGACGGCGTGCGCGAGATCGTCTGGCCGATCGAGAAGGCCACCGCCCCGCTCGTCAGCTGCCGCTGAGCCTCGACCCGCGGGTGGGGGTGCACGTCGCCCCCCACCCGCGGGCACCCACCCGACCCGGAAGGACCCTATCTTCGTGACGGCAGCCCCATGATCGACCCCACGCTCGTCCTCCAGGCGCTGGTCTCCGGCGTCCTGGCCGCTGGGCTCTACGCCCTCGTGTCGGTCGGCCTGGCCCTGGCCATCGGCGTGATCGGCATCGTCAACTTCGCCCACGGCGAGTTCTTCATGGTGGGCGCCTTCTTCGCGTACCAGCTGTTCGTATCGTTCGGCATCGACCCGGTCGTCTCGCTGTTCCTGGTCGCGCCCGCGCTCGGGCTCATCGGCGCCCTGATCTACGCGAGCACCATCCGCTTCGTCCTCAAGGCGCCCGAGCTCAACCAGATGCTGCTGACGTTCGGCCTCGGCATCATCCTGCAGAACCTGGCGCTGCTCGTCTGGGGCGGCGATCCGCGCACCATCTCGGGCATCGCCTACCGCTCGATCGGCTTCCAGATCGGGCCGATCTCCGTGGGCCTGGTGCCGCTCGCCAGCTTCGTCATCTCGCTCGCGCTGGTGCTCGGCCTCTACTGGATGCTCGCTCGAACGGCCACCGGCCGCGCGATGCGGGCCGTGGCGCAGAACCGCATCGGCGCCGCCCTGGTCGGCCTCGAGGTCGATCGCGTCTACCTGGTCGCCTTCGCGCTCTCCGCGCTCCTCGCCGGCATCGGCGGCGTGATGATCGCCGTCATCCAGTCGCCGACCCCGACGATCGGCCTGGCGTTCACCCTCAAGGCCTTCGCCATCGTGGTGGTGGCCGGGCTCGGCAACATCCGCGGGGTGCTCTTCGCCTCGCTGTTCGTGGCGATCGCCGAATCGATGGTCGCCACGCTCGTGCCCAACGGCGACACGCTGCGCAACGCGGTGTTCTTCGCCATCATCTTCGTCGTGCTCGTGTGGCGCTCCCGGAGGGTCGCATGAGCCGGCCCGCCGCCCCCCGCCGAGCCACGGAGGGTCGCATGAACCCCGCTGCCAAGCGCCGGACCGTCCCTTGGGACGTCCTCGGCCTCCTCCTGCTGATCGCGGTCGCCCTCTTCACGCCCGAGCTGCTGCGCGCGCTCTTCGACCGCGCCTCGGTCAGCTACCTCTCGATCGCCATCAACGCCCTCTCGCTCGCGGTCCTGGCGCTCTCCTGGGACATGCTCGCCCGCACCGGGCAGCTCTCGCTGGCGCACGCCGCCTTCTACGGCGCCGGGGCCTACACGACCGCCCTGATGCTCCGCCACCTCGAGCTGCCCATGTGGCTCGGCATCCCCGCCGGCGGCGTGGTCGCGGTGCTGTTCGCGCTGCTGCTGGGCAGCCTCACGCTGCGGCTGCGCGCGATCTACTTCGCGATCGCGACCCTGGCCTTCGCCGAGGTGCTCAAGTCGGTCGCGCACCACGCGCCCACGTCGTTCGCGGGCGGCAACGCCGGCATGAACGTCGCCCCGCTCTTCCGGCCCACCTTCGTCGCGGGCGAGATGGAGCGCTGGGAGGTCGCCTTCCTGCGCAACGAGTCGTACTTCTACGTCTACGCGGGCCTGCTGGTGCTGACGGTGCTGGTCTCGATCGCGCTGCAGCGCTCCCGGCTGCGGCACGCCTTCACCGCCATCCGCACCAACGAGGACGTCGCCGGCGTCATGGGCGTGCGGCCCGCGCGCGTCAAGCTGCTCGCCTTCATGCTCAGCGCCGCCGGCGTCGGCATGCTGGGCGCGGTCGAGGCGCACCGGATCGGCTCGGTGCTCCCCGACCAGTCGTTCGCGGTCGCCACGACGGTGCTGGCGCTCGTGACGCCGATCTTCGGCGGCCTCTACACGACGCTCGGCCCGATCGTCGGCGCGCTCGGCCTGTCGTCGATCCAGGAGCTGCTCCGGCGGACCTTCGACGACGGCTACCTCATCGGCTACGGGGTGGTGCTGGTGCTGACGATCCTCTTCATGCCCCGCGGGGTGGTCGGCACCCTCGGGAACGCCTGGCGCAAACGCGGGGCGGGGAAGCCGCGCGCGAAGCGGACCTCCGACGACGCCACCGAGAAGCCCGGAGGCGAGGCATGAGCACCATCTTGAGCACCTCCGCGCTCGGCAAGCGCTTCGGCGGCCTCGCCGCCGTCGATGAGGTCACCTTCGAGGTCGAACGCGGCGAGATCTTCGCCATCATCGGACCGAACGGCGCCGGCAAGTCGACGCTGCTCAACCTGATCTCGGGCCTGCTCGCGCCCACCGCCGGCACCGTCGTGCTCGACGGGCGCGACCTGAACGGCCTCGCCACCGCCGAGCGCTGCCACCTGGGGCTGGGCCGCGCGTTCCAAGTGGTGCAGCCCTTCCCCGAGATGACCGTCCGCGAGAACGTCCTGGTCGGCGCGATGTTCGGCAAGCCCGGCGTCGGCCGCAGCGAGGCCGAGCAGCGCGCCGACGAGGCGCTCGGGCTGGTCGGCCTCGACGGGCGCGCCGAGGACGACGCCGA
>JAABRV010000115.1 GCA_011390735.1 Trueperaceae bacterium
CTGCCGTTCCTGGAGGCGATCCGGCAGATGCGCTTCGAGGTCGGCCGCGAGCGCTCGATGTACCTCCACGTCACCCTCCTCCCCTACCTCGGCACCAGCGAGGAGTTCAAGACCAAGCCGACGCAGCACTCGGTGGCCACCCTGCGCGGCGTCGGCATCCAGCCGGACGGCCTGGTGCTGCGCAGCAGGAGCCCCTTCCCCGACGAGGCGCGGCGCAAGATCGCGCTGTTCACCAACGTCGATCCCGGCGCGGTGTTCAGCGCCTACGACGCCGACCACGTCTACGCCGTGCCCGAGATGCTCGAGCAGCAGGGGCTGGCGCGCTGCATCGAGCGGCACCTCGACCTCGAGCGCGTGACGCCGGAACTGCGCGTCTGGCAGGACGCGGTTCGCGTGTTGCGGCAGCCCGACACCAACGTGTCGATCGGCGTCGTCGGCAAGTACGTGGCCATGCCCGACGCGTACCTCAGCCTGATGGAGGCGCTCAAGCACGCCGGCATCGCCAACCACGCCCGCGTCGACATCGACTGGGTCTCCGCGGAGGGCGTCGCCAACGGCGACGAGGCAGACCTGCACGCGTTCGACGGCATCCTCGTGCCCGGCGGCTTCGGCGTGCGGGGCATCGAGGGCAAGGTCCGCGCGGCGCGGTACGCGCGCGAGAACGGCGTGCCCTACCTCGGCATCTGCCTCGGGATGCAGGTGGCCGTCATCGACTTCGCCCGCAGCGTGGCGGGCCTCGAGGCCGCCAACTCGACCGAGTTCGACCCCTACACGCCGCACCCCGTGATCGACCTCATGCCCGAGCAGCTCGAGGTCGACGGCATGGGCGGCACCATGCGCCTGGGCTCGTGGCCGATGCAGGTGCGGCCGGGCACGCGGATCGCGGCCCTCTACGCGGGCCGCCTCGACGGGGCCGGCGGCGACGGGGCGGGCGTGGTCCTCGAACGCCACCGCCACCGCTACGAGGTCAACCCCGCCTACGTCGAGCGGCTGACGGACGCCGGCCTGGTCGTCTCGGGCGTGACGCCCGGGATGGCGGGCCGCGGGGCCGGCCTGGTCGAGGCCATCGAGGTGCCCGACCACCCCTTCTTCGTGGGCCTGCAGTCGCACCCGGAGTTCACCTCCCGGCTCATGCGCCCCAGCCCGCCGTTCACCGGCTTCATCCGGGCGGCCGTCGAGCGCCGCCGCGCGGCAACGGCCGCGGGCTAGGTCGGAGCGCATGCTCGTCATCGGGCTCGCCGGGGGCACGGGTTCGGGCAAGACGACGGTCGCGGACGCCCTGGTCGAAGCGGCCGGCAGCTCCAAGGTGACGGTGCTGCCGCAGGACGCGTACTACCGCGCCCAGCCGACGCTCGACCTCGCGACCCGGGCCGCCACCAACTACGACGAACCCGGCGCCTTCGACACCGCGCTGCTCATCGGGCAGATCGACGCCCTGCGCGGCGGGGCGTCGGTCGAGCGCCCGGTGTACGACTTCGTGGTGCACGACCGCGCCGCCGAGACGGTGCGCGTCGACCCCACCCCGGTGCTGGTGGTCGAGGGCATCCTCGTCCTGGCCGACCGCGACCTGCGCCGGCGGTTCGACCTCAAGGTCTTCGTCGACGCGCCCGCCGACGAGCGCTTCATCCGGCGGCTGGAGCGCGACGTGCGCGAGCGCGGCCGCAGCGCGGACTCGGTCATCGACCAGTACCGCCAGACCGTCAAGCCGATGCACGATCGCTTCTGCGAACCCTCCAAGCGCTACGCCGACCTCATCGTGCCCGAGGGCGGCGCCAACCACGCCGCGCTCGGCGTGCTGCGCGGCTTCGTGCGCGACCTCCTGACGAACGGCCACGCCGGGACGGCGGGCGTCGCGTGACGGGCGGCCACCGACGCTCGGACGCCGCGCCGCGCCGGCGGATCGCCCTCGCGGCCGCCCTGGTGCTCGTCGCGTCGCTCCCGGCGGCGGCCGCGCTCGTCGCGGCGCGGGCCGCCGCCGAGGGCCGTTCGCGCACGGTCGCGATCGTGATGGACGAACTGGCGCTGGCCGAACAGGCCGCCCTCCTCGGGACCTCGACGCTCGAGCTGGGCCTGCACTACCAGCGTCTCGGCCTCACCGGCATCGCCATCTACGAGGAGACGATCGAGACGCTGGCCCGGACCGGCGCGATCGTCGCGTTGCTCGGGCGCGAGGCGCAGGCGCTGGCCCTGCTCGCGGGCGAGCCGCCGCCCGCCGTGCCCGGCGACGCCACCCTGGTCGCCGAGGTCGTCCCCGGGGCCGCGGCCACGCTGATCGCCAAGAACCGACCGCCGGCGAGCGAGGTCGTGATCGCCGGCCGCAGCTGGTGGTGGTGGCCGGGTGAGAGCCTGCGCACCCGCCCCGCGGGCCCGGACGCCGCCCGGGTGGCCGCGTGGGCCGACGCCGGCTTCGACATCGCCTACCGACCGCGCAACTTCCCCAACCTGCAGGGCGTCGGCAGCGACTTCCCGCCCGAGGCCCGTTACCTGATCCACGCGGGCCTGCAGGTCGCCGGGCACCCGGCGTCCCTGGACGCCACCGTGGCCGCGTCCCGCGACCGCCTCACCGCGCTGATCGAGGGCACCCCTCAGGACGGCCTGCGCGAGGTGGCCCGCGTGGTCCCCACCGTGCGCCTGCTGTCGTTCAACCAGGACTACCAGAACCTCCGCCTCCGCCCCGCGGACCTGATCGAGAAGTACCTCCTGGCCGCCAACGAGCGCGAGATCCGGCTGATCTACCTGCGTCCCTACACCGAAGAGCAGCTGGGCGACATGCTGGCGAACACGGAGGCGCTGGTCTCGGGGCTGCGTGTGGCGCTCGAGCGCGACGGCTTCGAGGTCGCGCCGCTCGCGCCGCCCGACGCCGGCTACGAGCCGCCCGCGTGGCTCCGGGCGGCGTCGGCCGCCGGCATCCTCGCGGGCCTGGTGCTGCTCGCCACCGCCCTGCCTGCCGGGTGGGGCGCGGCGGTCGCCGCCGCGGTCGTGGGCCTGGCGCTCGGCGCCGCCGGCGTCTCGTGGGCCGCGGTCGCGCTGATCGCGGCGCTGGTCTTCCCCGTCCTCGGGTTCGCGCTGCTCCCCTGGCGCTGGTGGGCGTTGGCCGCGGCCACCGGCATCAGCCTGGTCGGGGCCGGCCTGCTGGCGGCGGTCGGCAGCGACCGCGCATCCATGCTGGCGCTGGAGCCCTTCGCCGGCGTCGGCGCCACCCTGGTCGTTCCGCCGGCCCTGCTGGTGGCCGTCGTGGTGCTCCGCCGGCGTTCCGCCGCCGCCTGGGTGCGCTCGCTGTGGTCGCACGCGCCCCGCCTCGGCGAGGTCGCGCTGGCGGTCGCGGTACTCGCCGTCCTCGGCCTGGTGGTCGTCCGCCGCGGGAACTTCCCGCTCATCGGCGCCAGCGAGGTCGAGTTGGCGCTGCGCAGCGCGTTGAACGAGTGGTTCGTGCGCCCGCGCTTCAAGGAGCTGCTGGGGCATCCGCTGGCCCTTCTCGGCCTGCTGCAGGTCCGCTGGCCGTGGTGGGCGCGCGGCGGCCTCCTGGTGGCCGGCGTCGTCGCGCAGGCGAGCGTGCTCAACAGCTTCAGCCACTACCACACGCCGCTGGTCGTGTCGCTGCAGCGCAGCCTGATCGCGCTGGCCCTGGGCGCCCTGCTGGGGCTCGCGTTGGTGGTGGCGGCGCGCGCCGCCGAACGCCTCGCGCGCCGCTGGCTCGGAGGTGAACCGTCATGAGCCGTCGCGATCTTCGCCTGCTGATCTCGGGCTACTACGGCGCCGGCAACCTCGGCGACGAGGCCCTCCTGGCCGGCCTGCTCGGGGCCCTGGGCGACGCGCCGGTGACGCCGGTCGTCGCGAGCCTCGACCCCCAGGCGACGGCCCGCGACCACGGCGTGGCCGCGATCGACCGCTGGCGCGGGCTGCCCCTCGCCGTCCTGCGGGCCGACGCCGTCCTGTCGGGGGGTGGCGGGCTGCTGCAGGACGTCACCTCGACCCGCTCGCTGGACTACTACCTGGGCGTGCTGCGCCTCGCCCGCCTGCTGCGCAAGCCGGCCGTCGTCTTCGCCCAGTCGCTCGGGCCGCTCTCCGACGTCGGCGAACACCGCGTGCAGCGGGTGCTGCGCGGCATTCCCCTCGGCCTGCGCGACCAGCCGTCGCTGGAACTCGCGGCGCGGCTGGGGCTGCCGGCGCGGTCCGTGGCGGACACGGCGCTGTTGCTCCCCCCCTGCGACGCCGCCGGCAGCGACGGGTCCGGGGCGCGCGGCGCCGGGCCGGCGGACGGCGCGCTCGTGCTCGTGCCGCGCGCCGGGTACCCGGCCGTGTGCAACGTGCTGCGCGACCTCGGGCAGCGTCACCTCGACGCCGGCGGTCGACTGCGCATCGTGCTCCTGCACCCCGCCGCAGACGAGCCGGAGGGCCGTCGGCTGCACGCACGGCTGCCCGGGGCGGAGCTCGTCGTCCCGGCGACCGTGTCCGCGGCCAGGTCGGCGCTGAGGGGCGCGCACGCGATCGTCAGCGGGCGGCTCCACGGCATGGTGTTCGGCGCGACCTGCGGCGTGCCGGTCGCGGGCCTGGCCTACGACCCGAAGGTGGCCGGCTTCGGCGCCGAGGTCGGTGCCCCCGTCGTGCCGGTCCCGAGCGGCGGCGAGGACGGCAGCCGCGACGCCGCCGTCACCACGCTGGCGCGCTTCGCCGCCGACCCGCGGCTCGATGTCGAGGCGGTGGAGCGGCTCACGGCACGCGCGCGAGCGGGCGTCCGCTGGCTCCTGGACGAGGTGCTTCACGTCGGCTCATCGAGCGACCCGTAGACTGAGGGCCATGCGTCGCCACCGGCTGGCCCCCCTCGCGCTCGCCCTGCTCCTGGGCCTGGCGGGTCTCGCGTGGGGTCAGGACCCGCTGCAGCCGCTGCGTGACCTGATCGACCGCGGCTACTGGCACTCGGCGGCCCAGCTGACGGGACCGGCCCTGGTCGCCCAGCGCCCGACCGATCCGGAGGCCCACTTCCTCTACGCGACCGCCCTCTACCTGACGGGCGACATCGACGCGGCGGCCGACCGGCTCGACCTCGCGACGTCGCTCGTGACCGGCGGCGTGCCCGCCAGCCACGTCCACCTCGCGGCCCTGATCCGCGCGGATCGGGGCGATCCGGCGGGCGCCGCGCGCCAACTCCAGAACGCCTTCCTGCGTGAGCCGGCGTACCGCTATGCGATGGACTGGGGCCGCATCGCCTGGCAGGCGGGCCTGCTCGTCGAGGCCGAGGCGGCCTTCCGGGCCGCCGCCGCCACGCCCGAGGGCGCCCGCGAGGTCTGGCCGCACATCGCCCGCGGGCGCCTGTTCACCGCCCAGGGACGCCTCGAGGAGGCGGTCGACGCGTACCTGAAGGCGCTCGACGTGTACGAGGCGCACGACCCCGGCGGCCCGCGGCCCCCCGGACCGGGCTACGTGGAGGCGTGGTACCGGCTGGGCGAGGCCTACGAGGCCCAGGGGCAGTTGCGCGAGGCCGAGGCGGCCTACCGCGCGGCGCGCTCGGTCGACCCGAACCACGGCCCCTCGGTGCAGGCCGTCGACCGGCTGGCGCGGCGCGGCGAATAGACCCGTGCGCCCGTGTGTCCGGGCGTGCGCCCGTGTGTCCGGGCGTGCGCCCGGACACCTTCAGTTGACCAACTTGGTGCGTCGCGCCTGGAAGTCCTGCAGCACGTACTGACCGATCGTCTGCGGGGTCGTGAAGTAGGCCTTGCCGCGCGTCATCCGCGAGACGCGCTGCACGAACGCGATGAGCTCCGGCTCGCGCGCGAGCATGAAGGTGTTCACCTGGATGCCCGCCCGCCGGCAGGCGCCGACCTCGCGGAGCGTCTCGCCCAACACCAGCGGATCGAGCCCGTAGGCGTTCTTGTAGATGCGGCCGCCGGGGAGCGTGATGGCCGACGGCTTGCCGTCGGTGATCATGACGATCTGCTTCATGTCCTTGCGCTGCCGGGCGAGCAGCCGCTGCGCGAGGCGCAGGCCCTGCGCGGTGTTCGTGTGGTACGGGCCGACCTGGGCCATCGCCAGCCGAGCGAGCGGGATCTCCTCGGCCGAATCGTGGAACAGCACGAAGCGCACGCTGTCCCCCGGGTACTGCGTGCGGATGAGGTGCGCCAGCGCCAACGCCACCCGCTTCGCCGGGGTGAAGCGGTCCTCGCCGTAGAGGATCATCGAGTGGGAACAGTCGAGCAGCACCACGGTGGCGCAGCTCGACGAGAGCTCGCTCTCCTGCACCCACAGGTCGCCCTCCTCGAGCGCCAGACCCCCCTCGAGACCGCGCCGCGCCGCCTGCTTGAAGGTCTCGGTGACGTCGAGGTTGAGGGCGTCGCCGAAGGCGTAGGGCCGCGACGCGCCGGTCGTCTCGACGCCCGTGGTCGTCGCGTCCGTCTCGTGGGCGCCGACCGACGCCGCCCCGGCGCCCCCCAGCACGTCCTTGAGCGTGCGGTAGCCGAGGAAGTCGATCGACTTGTCGGTCAGCTCGAAGGTGGCCCGCCCGGGGTCGCGCGCCGGGCCGACGGCGCCGGGGCCCCCGTCGCCGGACCCGACGGGGTCTTCCCCCTCGCCCGGGCGCAGGAAGCCGTCGCGTTCGAGCCGTTGCGCCAGGTCGCGCACCAGGCGCCCGAGCTCGCTCTGGCGCCAGTCGTCCGCCTCCATGGCGGCGTCGAGCAGCGACTCATCCACCAGGCCCTCGCGCAGCAGCGCCTCGGCGATGGCCTCGTAGAGGTCGTCCAGCGTCGGTCGCGCGTCCGGGTCGGGGTCCCACGGGTCCCGCTCGAAGCCCGACGCCAGCAGGCGGTCCTGGATCATGCGCATGAGCTCGGCGCTGTCGAGGTCGTCGAGCGTCGGCTCGTACTTCGAGTAGCGGACGGCGGGACCGGGAGGCGCCATCGCCGGCGGCCTCAGTTCCAGCGCCGGCGCGGCGCACCGCCGGCGGCCAGCTCGGGATCGGCCGCCACGTAACCGCGCTCCTCCGAGCGGGCGATCGCGCGGCGCGCCACCAGCCCCTCGAGGACGAACTCCGCGGCCGCGGCGACGTCCTCGGGGTCGTCGCCCTCGGTCACGGCGCGGGCGGCGTCCAGGAGGCCCGGCACGGCGGCGTACAGGTCGAGTTGCTCCAGCCCGGCCACGCCGTCCGGCACCCGCAGGCTGCGGTCCTCCTCGAACCAGGCCACGACCTCGTCGACCGGGGTCGCGCCCAGGCGGCGCGTCAGCGTCTGGCCGATGGCGCGCCGCACCACCTCGCGGGCGACGGCCTCGCCGCCCTTGAGCTCGCCCTCGTACTCGAGCTCGAGCTTGCCGGTGATCGCCGTCAGGCCGGCGTAGAGGTCCGACACCCGGGCCAGCGCGTCCGCCCGCCCGGCCACCAGCGCGCGCCGTTCGGCGTTCGAGGCGACGGCCTCCAGGAGCGTGATCGGCAGCCGCTGCGACACGCCCGCGTGCTTGTCGACGCGGGCGTCGTCGCGGGCCTGGAAGGCGACCTCCTCGACCGCCTCGGCGACGAACGAGGGCAGCCGGACGCCGCTGTCGCGCGCCACCCAGGCCTCCTGCGCGGTGACGGCCATGCCGTCCTCGACCGTGCGCGGGTAGTGGGTGCGCACCTCGCTGCCGATGCGGTCCTTGAGCGGGGTGATGATCTTGCCCCGCGCCGTGTAGTCCTCGGGGTTGGCGCTGAACACCAGCATGACGTCGAGCGGGAGGCGCAGCGGGTAGCCCTTGATCTGCACGTCGCCCTCCTGCATGACGTTGAACAGCGCCACCTGCACCTTGCTCGCCAGGTCGGGGAGCTCGTTGACGGCGAACACGC
>JAABRV010000116.1 GCA_011390735.1 Trueperaceae bacterium
AGCGACTCGAGGATGCCCGAGGAGTACGGCACGGTGTCCATGACGACCGTGATGCCGGGGTTGGCGGCCTCGAAGCGGTCGAGGATCTCGCGCATGACGACGCCCTCGGCGCCGTCGTCGTACCAGGTCATGCGCAGCTCGACCTGCGCGAACGCGCTGCCGACGAGGAGTCCCAGGATCAGGGTGGCGAAGAGGGTGGCGAGGGAGCGTCGGGGAATCATCGGTACCTCCTGGTCGTGCGGTGGTGCGGCCGCGGGACCCTCGTGGCCCCTGGCCAGTGAACGAATCCAGTCCGCCGAGCATGCGCCGGCGACTCGGTCCGGGGGGACGAACGCGCTCCCGGTCGCGCCGCGGCGCGCCTTGCGGTTGGATGCCCCTGAGTATACGGTGAAGGGGTCATGGCGTCCATCCCGCGACCGGGCATTTGGCTTGTCAGGGACGTGTCAGGTCTCCGTCCGTGAGGCCGCGCCTGCGCTCGGCGCCGGGCGGCGAGCTCGAGGGCCGCGGGCCGGTCGAGCTCGCGTTGACGGGGGCCCGCCTCCAGGCCACGGTTTCGCCGGCCGGCGTGGGCGACGTGCTCGTGTGGGGTAGCGGCGTCGCCGGCGAGCTGCGCTTCGAGCCGCCGCTGCCCGCAGATGTCCGTGTCCGCGTGACGCCCAACCGCATCGCCTACGACTGGGGCGAGGGCCGCCTCACCGCCGCCGGGCTGCCGCGGACGCCGGTCGTGGTGCTGCGCGTCGAGGGCGCGGCGCCGGCGCTGCGACTCGTGGCGCCGCGGCGCGTCCCCGCCGGGTTCGACCGTCGCGCCGCGCTGCACGTGGAGCCCGACGGCTGGCGGGTCGCGAGCGACTGGGCGGACCTGCTGCTGCGATCGCCTGGCGGGGCGGTCGGCCCCCGCGGCCGTCTCGCCTTCGGGCCCGCGGGCCTGGCGCTGCTCGCCGCCGGCGCGGATCGCGACGAGGCCGCGCGCGCCGTGGAAGCCGTTCTAGCCGCCGCCCTGCCAGAGCGCGAGCTCGGGGTGTGGCAGCGCGAGCTGGCCGACGTCCTGCGACTGCCCGACGACGAGCTCCAGGGGCTCTTCCTGCACGGCCTGCACGCCGCCCGCTCGGCCCGCAAGGAGCTGAAGGGCGGCCGCTTCGCGGGGCTCGCCGCCGGCGTCGGCTACGCCGTGCCGGCCCGCACCTACTACCGCGACGGTTACTGGACGCTGCAGGCGCTGCTGCCGACGTGGCCCGAGGTGGCCCGTGAGCAGCTCCTGCTCCTCGCCCGCGAGGTCACGCCGGACGGCGAGGCGCCGAGCGGCGTCGTCGTCGCGTCGCCGGCCGGCGAGCGCCACTGGCGGGCCCGCCGCGAAGCCGATCCGGCGCTGGCCGCCGACCATCCGCGCGACGGCATCTGGTGGGCCGACCACACCGACGCGCCGCTCCTCTTCGCGCTGCTCGCCTGCGAGGCGGCTGCCTGGACCGGCGACCCCGGCCTGTGGGCGACGGAGGTCGACGGCGTCACGATCGGCGCGCGGGTGGCGGCCGCGCTCGAGCGGGCGCAGCGCACCGTCGACGCGTCCGGCTCGCCCGTCAAGCCGCCCCACGACCGAGACTGGGCCGACAACGTCTTCCGCGGGGGGCACGTCACCTACGACGTCGGGTTGTACTTCGGCGCGCTGATGGCGGTGGCCGATGCCCTGAAGACGTCGGACGCCGCCGCGGCCGCGCGCTACCGCGACCGCGCCCGCGGCGTGCGCGAGGCGGCGCTGCGGCGGCTGTGGCGCGAGGACCTCGGGCACTTCGTCGACTTCGTCGCGCCGGACGGCCGCGCCGAGGCGCACCTGGCGATCGACACGCTGACCGCCCTGCGCTACGGGCTCGCCGACGACGCGCGCGCAAGGCGCACGCTGGCCGCGATGCGCCAGCGCCTCGAGACGCGCCACAACCGCGCGCAGCCGTACGGCGACTGGGGCGTCATGAACGTGTTCCCGCCGTACGCCCCTTGGGTCCGCCGGCGAGGCAAGAGCCGCTTCCCGTACCGCTACCACGACGGCGCCGACTGGCCCGTCTGGGACGGCGTTTACGCGGAGCAGCGGATGCGCCTGGGGGTCGGCGGTTGGCGTTACCCGCTCACCCGCTGGTGGGCGGTGGGGTTGGCGCAGGGCCGGGCCACCCCCGTGGAGTACTACTCCGCGCCCTATGGCACGGGCTCGCCGTCGAACGCCTGGAGCTCGATGCCGGCGGCGGCGCTGCTGCTCGGCGGCTTCGGCCTCACGCCCGCGGGCGACGCCCGGCGGCCTCCGTGGGGCGCGGGCGAGGTGACCTGGCGGCGCGCGGACGGCCGACGCGTGCGCGCGACCGCGAGCGACGAACTGGGGGCGGACGCCCTTCGGCTGGAGGTCGACGATGGCTGATCCCTGGCGCCCGCTGCCCCCCATGCGCTACGCCGGCCGCGAGGGTCCACGGTTCGTGTTCGCCGCGGCCCCCGGCGGGCCGGAGCGGGTCGTGCTCACCGTCGTCGAGGAGGACGTGGTGCGGGTCCAGGTGCAGCCACACGGGCGCGCGCGGCTCGGCCGCACCTGGGCGGTCGTCGGGCGCGCCGGAGACGTCGGCCCGGAGGGCCGCGACCGCGAGGACCTCACACCGTTCGCCTGCCCCGAGCCCGCATTCGACGCCGACGGGGAGCGCCTGCGGCTGAGGACCGCGCGCCTCACGCTCGAGGTCGTGCTGGCGCCGTTCGCCCTGCGCTGGGCGCTGCCCGATGGCACGCCGCTGTTCGAGGACCACCCGGAGCTCGGCTACCGCGTCGCCACCGCCGGCGGCCGCGGCCTGCGCCACACGCTGCGGCGCGACCCGCAGGCGCGGGTGTTCGGGCTCGGCGAGGCGAGCGGCCCGCTCGACCGCCGCCACCGCCGCTACCGGCTGCGGCCCGGCGACGCCCTCGGCTACGACGCCGAGCGCTGCGACCCGCTGTACAAGCACCTGCCGATCGTCCACACGCTGACGCCCGCCGGCCACGCGAGCGGCCTGCTCTACGACACCGGGGCCGAGACGGTCTTCGATCTCGGCAGCGAGATCGACCACTACCTGGGCCCCTACCGCTACGCCGAGCTGCGCGCGAGCGAGATCGACCTCTACGCGATGATCGGCCCCGCCCTGCCCGACCTGGTTCGCCGCGTGCAGGACCTGACCGGCTTCGCGCCGCTGCCGCCGCGCTGGTCGCTCGGCTACCTGGGCTCCACCATGCGCTACACCGACGCCGAGGACCCCACCGCCGAGCTCGCGGGCTTCGTCCGCGACCTGCGCGAGCACCGCATCGGCTGCTCGGGCTTCCACCTCTCCAGCGGCTACTCCATGGGGGACGACGGCCTGCGCTACGTGTTCGCCTGGAACCGCCGGCGCGTGCCCGATCCGGCCGGCATGGTCGCGCCGCTGCGCGAGGCCGGCATCCGCACGCTGGCCAACGTCAAGCCGGCGCTGCTGACGACCCACCCCGAGCACGCCGAGCTGGCGGCGGCCGGCGCCTTCGTGCGAGCGGCGGACGACGACCCATCGCGGCTCCCCGGGGGGGCGTACCGCGCGCGCTTCTGGGGCGGCGACGCCGGCGTCCTCGACTTCACGAGCCCGGGCGCTTACGGCTGGTGGCGCGAGCACGTGCGGGAGCGCATCCTGGGCGTGGGCATCGACGCCACCTGGAACGACAACAACGAGTTCCGCGTCGAGGACGACGCGGCCGGCTGCGCGGCGGGCGTGGCCGGCGACCTGCGGCCGACGCTGACGCTGCTGATGAACCACGCCAGCCGCGCCGCGCAGCGCGAGGCGCACCCCGACCGGCGCGACTTCCAGGTCACCCGCTCCGGCGGCCTCGGCACGCAGCGCTACGCCCAGACCTGGTCCGGTGACAACCTCACCAGCTGGCACACCCTGGCGTACAACCTGCCGATGGGGCTGTCGCTGTCGCTGTGCGGCTGGGCGAGCCACGGCCACGACGTGGGTGGCTTCGCGGGCCCGCCGCCCGACGCCGAGCTGCTCACCCGCTGGGTCGAGGCCGGCATCGGCCAGCCCCGCTTCAGCATCCACTCTTGGAACGACGACGGGACCGCCACCGAGCCGTGGACGCACCCCGAGGCGCTGCCGGCGATCCGCCGGCTGATGGCGCTGCGCACCGCGCTGGTCCCCTACCTGGCGACCCTCATGTGGGACGCCGCGCACGACGGCACCCCGCTCACGCGGCCGCTGGTGCTCGCCTTCCAGGACTGGCGCCCCGGCTGGCGCGAGAGCTTCGTCCACCTGCTGGGCGACGCGCTGCTGGTCGCGCCGGTGTTGGAGCCGGGGGCGACCACGCGGCGCGCGCCGCTGCCGCCGGGTCGCTGGCTCGAGCTGGGGAGCGGCCGCGTGTTCGAGGGTGACGCCGAGGCGGAGCTCGAGGCGCCGCTCGGCCGGCCCGTGTGGCTGCTGCGCGAGGGGCACGCGCTGCCGCTGGCGGAGGTGCCCGTCGAGGCCGAGGAGACCGTGCCCGCCTGGCTCGCGGGCGGCGTGGGCGTAGCGCCGCCGCCGATCCGCTGGCTCTGCTTCCCGGACGCGGAGGGCCGCGCGATGGGCCGGCTCGTGTGGGAGGACGGGGTCAGCCGCGCCCACGAGCGGGGGGCCGTCGACCTGCTGCGCCTCGAGGTCGGGCGCGAGGGGGGCGCCGAGCGCGCTTCGCTGCGGGCGCGGCGGGCGGACTCGGGCTGCGGCGCCGGCGCGCACCAGGCGCTGCTGCCGGGCGGCGACGCCCGGCTCCCGTGGTTCGCGTCGGCCTGGCGGTCGCTCGCGGTCGAGCGCTGAGCGTCGGCCCGCCGGGCGTCAGCCCCTGGGCGTCGTCGGGTAGCTCGCCAGGATCCGCTCGACGGCGTCGCGCTCCTCCGCGGTCATCTTCCACTGGGCGGTGGCGGCGTTGCGCCGGACCTGCTCGGGGCTGGAGGCGCCGGCAATGACGCTGGCGACCTGGGGCCGCGAGAGGAGCCAGGCGAAGGCGAGGTCGAGCAGCTCGAAGCCGCGCGACTCCGCGTAGCGCGCCAGCGCCTCGATCAGCTCGAGGTTCGCGTCGGTGAGCAGGCTCTCCCAACGCGGGTTGCCGACGATGCGGGTGCCCTCGGGCAGCGGGCGCCCCTTGCGGTACTTGCCCGTCAGCAGCCCGCCCATCAGCGGGAAGTACGGCAGGAAGGCGAGCCCGAGGCGCTCGCAGGCCGGCAACACCTCGGTCTCCGGCTTGCGCTGCATGAGGCTGTACTCGTTCTGCACGCTGACGAAGCGCGGTGCGCCGGCGGCCACGGCGGCGTCGGCCTCCTCGAGCTGCGCGGCGTCGAAGTTGGAGCAGCCGATCTCGCGCGTCAGACCGGCCGCGACGAGCTCGCCGAGCGCGCCGAGGGTGTCGGCGATGGGCACGTCGGGGTCGGGGCGGTGGAGCTGGTAGAGGTCGACGTGGTCGACGCGCAGCCGGCGCAGGCTGTCCTCGAGGGCGCGCCGGACGTACGCGGGACGCGCACCGCCGGGGACGTCCTCGCTGACGGCCATGCCGAACTTGGTGGCGAGCACGACCTGGTCGCGGCGTCCGGCGAGCACCCGCCCGAGGAAGGCCTCGCTGTCGCTGCCGCCGTAGATGTCGGCCGTGTCGAGGAAGGTGACGCCGGCGTCGAGGGCGGCGTCGACGACACGCTTCGTCGTGGCCTCGTCGAGGCGCCCGCCGAAGTTGTTGCAGCCGAGGCCGACGACCGAGACGTGCAGCGTGCCGAGCGTCCGGGTGTGCATGGGGGCTCCTCTCGGGGGTGTGGTGGGGCCCTGGGTGCCGCGGGGGCCGAGCGGTCGGGCAGGGTGTGTCCTCAGTGTGGCACGGCGCGGCGCGCCCGGTCATCCGACCGTCGCGGGGCGCCGACGCTACGCTGAGGCATGCGCCACGCGACGACCGCCATCGCCATCGCCACCGTCATCGTCCTCGCCGCCTGTACCCCGTTCGCCGCGCCCCCGAGCGTCTACGACGCGCCCTACCCGGTGGTCGCCGTCGAGTTGCCGCGCGACGACGCGGGGCACCCGGCGCCGGTCGAGTGGTGGTACTGGGTCGGTCACCTCGAGGACGAGAACGGCCGGCCGCTCGCCTTCCAGCTGACCTTCTTCAAGGCCTACGCGCCGCCGGCGCTGCCCATCCTCGGGTTGCCCGCGAACCTGTGGCTCGAGAAGGGCCACGTCGCGCATGCCGCCGTCGTCGACCTCGAGACCGGCCGCCACGTCATGGACCAGCGGATCGACTTCTTCTTCGAGGCCGACGCCTCGTATGCGGACCTCGACGTCTTCGTCGGCCCCAGCTGGGCGGCCGCACGCGCCGAAGACGGCGTGAGCCACGCGTTGCGCTTCACGGTCGGCGGCTACGCCCTCGAGCTCGTCGCCACGCCGCGCAAGGCCGCCGTCCTGCACGGCGACCCGCCCGGCATCCAGTCGATGGGCGCCGGCGGCGTCAGCTACTACACGGCCCACACGCGCATGGCCGTGGAGGGCACCGTGCGCGGCCCCTGCCTCGTGCCCGCGGCCTGCCGCGCCGTGCCGCTCACCGGCCAGGCGTGGTTCGACCACCAGTGGGGCGACTTCCGCGTCGACCGCTTCGCGGGCTGGGACTGGTTCGCCCTCCAGCTCGACGACGGCAGCGAGGTCATGATCTACCTCATCCGCGGCCTGGACGGCACGATCGAGTCCGCCGCCGGGACGCGCGTCGGCGCCGACGGCTGGGTGCGAACCCTCGGCGAGGGCGACTTCGTCCTCGAGGCCACCGGGCCCACCTGGACGAGCCCCTCGACCGGCGCCACCTACCCCGCCGAGTGGCGCGTGGCCGTGCCCGCGTTCGGCGTCGACGTCGTCGTCACGCCGAGGGTCGCCGACCAGGAGATGAACACCCGCGCGACCACCGGGATCGTCTACTGGGAGGGCGCCGTCGCGGTGCGCGGCTCGCACGGCGGCGTCGGCTTCGTCGAGCTGACGAACTACGATCGGGTGCCGTGGGCCTCGGCGGGTCGCTGAGCGACCTCGTCGTCGTCAGTCCAACCCCGTCGGCGACGCCGCGGCCTCCTCTTCGGCCTCGAGGGCGTGCAACCGCTCGATCACCTCGGCGTGGGCGCGGGTCCAGGGTTCGTCGGCGTCGATGGCGTCCTTGCAGGGACCGCAGACCAGCCCGAGCACCTCGGCCGGACGCTCGTGGCACACCGCGCAGGGGCCTTCGTCGACGTTGGGGGGAACCGGGTCGTGGAACATGACGCCTCCTTCCACTTCCAGGGTAAGGCCTCAGCGCTGCTTGCGGTGAGCGTGCTTCACTGCTCCTCGGCCGCCATCCGTGCGTCGAGCCAATCGACGTCGACGCGCCGACACAGCTGCGTGCCCTCGGTCTTCACGGCAGCGGCGCCGGCGGCCACGCCGTAGCGGATCGCCTCGTGCAGCGGCCGACCGCGCGCCAGGCCGGCAACGATGCCGCCCACCATGCTGTCGCCGGCGCCGACGGCACTGCGGATCGGCACCGTGGGTGCACGCACGTGCCAGTGCTGGGTGGCGGTCGTCGCCATCGCCCCGCCCGCGCCGAGCGAGGTGACCACCACCTCGACGGCGCCCCGGTCGATGAGGATGCGGGCGACGTCGCGCACCTGGTCGTCGTCCTCGATCGCTTGGCCGGCCAGCTGGCCGAGCTCGCGGACGTTCGGCTTGATCAGGAACAGCGGCGC
>JAABRV010000117.1 GCA_011390735.1 Trueperaceae bacterium
GCGTGGCGCTGGCGCTCGACGTCGCGCCCAAGCTGCAGGCCGGCGTCGTGTGGGTCAACGCCAGCAACCTCTTCGATGCGGCCGCCGGCTTCGGCGGCACCAAGGAGTCGGGCTTCGGCCGCGAGGGTGGCCGCGAGGGCATGTACGCCTACCTCGTCGAGCGTGGCGAGCGGGAGTTGCCGGTCTACGGCGAGGCCGATCTCGTGGCACCGCCGGGTCCCGCGGAGGCCGGAGACGCGCCCGACGCCGAGATGGCCGACGCACCAGGGGCCCGACGCACCAGGCGCCGCGCCTGGCGAGCTCCCGCGCGTCGACCGCACCCCCAAGCTCTACGTCGGCGGCAAGCAGGTGCGACCCGACGGCGGCACCAGCTACCCCGTGCGCTCGCCCTCCGGCCGCCACCTGGGCGAGGCCGGCTGGGGCAGCCGCAAGGACGTGCGCGACGCCGTCGAGGCCGCCCGCAAGGCGACCGGCTGGACGAAGGCGTCCGGTCACGCGCGCGCGCAGGTGCTCTACTTCCTCGCCGAGAACCTCGACGCCGACGCCGACCGCTTCGTCGACCGGCTGCGCGGCCTCACCGACGCTTCGGAGGCCGCCGCGCGACGCGAGGTCGACGCCAGCGTCCGCCGGCTGTTCACCTACGCCGCCTGGGCCGACAAGCTCGACGGCGCGGTCAAGGGCGTGCCCGTCCGCGGCGTCGTGCTGGGCATGCACGAGCCGTGGGGCGTGGCGGCGGTCAGCTGTCCCGACGAGGCGCCGCTGCTGGCGTTCGTCTCGCTGGTCGCGCCGCTGCTCTCACAGGGCAACCGGGTGGTGGCGACGCCGTCCCCACGCTGGCCCCTCGCGGTCACCGACCTGGTGCACCTGGTCGAGGCGTCCGACGTGCCCGCCGGCGCGCTCAACGTCGTCACCGGCGACCGCGACGCGCTCGCGAAGACGCTGGCCGACCACGACGAGGTCGCCTGCCACTGGTACGTCGGTGGCGCAGAGGGGTCCGCCGAGGTCGAGCGCCGCTCGGCCGGCAACCTCAAGGTGACGTGGGTCAACCGCGGGCGTCGGCGCGACTGGTTCGATCCCGCGCAGGCCGAGGGCGACGCGTTCCTGCGCCGCGCGGTGCAGGTCAAGAGCGTGTGGGTGCCGTACGGGGCGTGACGGGTGTGGGTAGGCAGAGTCCAACCTGACGGTCAGGCTTCGGCCCTACACTCGTAGCATGGTCCGCATGGACGTGCTCGAGCTCAGCCAAGACACCCTGCGTGTGCTCGAACGCGTGCAATCCGGTGAAGAGGTCGTGATCACCGTCGAGGGCCGGCCGGTGGCGCGCCTGACCAAGGTGACGGAGAAGCCACGTTGGGTGTCGCGGGATGAGCTATTCTCCTGGCTTTCGACGGGGGCCGCGGATGCAGGGCTGCGGCGCGATCTCGACGAACTCATGCCCGAGATGGTCGGCGACCGAGACATCCGGTGAACCTGGGGCTCGCGGATACGTCGGTGTTCATCGCGAGCGAGTCGGGGCGACCGCTGGTTCGCGAACGCTTCCCCGCAGCGCTGAGGGTCTCGATCGTCACGATCGCGGAGTTGCGTGCGGGCGTCTTGGTCGCCGTCGATGATGTCGAGCGAACGAGGCGAGCGGCGACGCTCACGCATGCCATGCGGCTCGACCCGGCACTCGTGGACGCGAGGGTGGCGGGGGCTTGGGCCGCCTTGCGCGTGGCACTGAGAGACGCGCGCGTGCGGATGCGGGCGAACGACGCCTGGATCGCCGCAACGGCGATCGCCCTTGGTCTGCCACTGGTCACCCAGGATGGTGACTTCCAAAGCGTCCCGATGCTCGAGGTCATCCACGTGTGAGCCCATGCCGGCGCGGGATGCGTTGGCGGATCGAGGAGAGCACTGCTAATGGGGTACCGAGTGGCACGGGCGTCGCCGATGTGGGTGTGCCGCTGAGGGATCTCCGTTTCAGGCCGCGGTGTTCGGCTCGCCACCCGTCACGCCCGTGAGGAACGCCAGGTAGACGGGCACCAGCGGCAGCACGCAGGGCGACAGGAACGACAGCGTGCCGGCGGCCGCCGACACCATGAGGCCGGGTGCGACGCCCGCGAGCACGCCCTCGACGCTGCCGAGCGACGCCAGGAAGGGCGCGATGCGGGCGAGCTGGCCCGACAGGAGCAGCACGCCGACCGCTAGGAGCATCCAGCCGGCGAGGCGCTCGCCGCGGTGGCCGACCCGTCGCGCCAGCATGGCGGTGGGGGCGACGGCGGCGATGACCAGGAAGGGGAGGGCGAAGCCGATCGCGTAGGCGCCGAGCAGCAGGCCGCCGCGGACGGCGTCGCCGCCGCTGCCCGCGAGCGCCAGGATGCCGGCGAGCACCGGGCCCACGCAGGGCGTCCAGCCGACGCCGAACGCGAGCCCGACCAGCGTCGAGCCCGCCAGCCCGCCGGGGTGACGCGAGAGCCGCACGCGCGCCTCGCGCTGCAGGAACGGGACGCGCACCACGCCGATCAGCACCAGCCCGAACGCCACCAGCAGTCCGCCGGCGATCAGGCGCAACGCGCGGTCGTAGACGAAGAAGAGCTCGCCGATCCACCCGGCGCCGAACCCCAGCGCGACGAACACCAGCGACAGGCCGAACATGAACGCGGCGCCGTGCGCGAGCCGGGCGAGCGCGGCGCGGCGCGGTCCTGGCCCGCCCGCGGGCGCGAGGGCCGCGCTCACGGCGACCACTGCACGCCGAACGCGGTCTCGAGCAAGTCGGCCAGCGCCGACGGGGTCAGCTCGCCGACGAAAGCCTGCGCGACCACGCCGTCGGCGTCGACGAAGAAGGTCGTCGGCAGGCCGCGGGCGCGCAGGCGCCGCAGGACGTCCTCGGTGCCCTCGAGGCCGCGCTCTCGGGCATCGGGGTCGACCAGCGTGCGCAGGTCGAGCCCCTCCGCCTCGAGGAAGCCGCTGGCGACGGAGACGCGCTCGCCGGCGTTGAGCAGCAGCAGGCCGACGCCGTCGTCCGCGAGGTCGCCGGCGACACGCTCCAGCAGCGGCAGCTCGGCGCGGCAGGGCGGGCACCAGCTCGCCCAGACGTTGAGCAGCCAGCGGCGACCCAGCAGGTCGTCGCGGGTGACGAGCTCGCCGTGCTGGTCACGCAGGGTGAAGTCGGCGAGGGGGGCGCCCACGCCCTGGGCGGCGGCGGTGACGGGCAGCGTCAGGACCGCGGCCAGGACGACGGCGAGCGCCGCGGCCACGGCACCGTCCCGTGCGAACCGCATCCGACCCCGTCGCAGACGCGCGCGCACGTCAGTCCGCTCCCCGTCCCGGCGTGCGCACCTCGGTCTCCGGCCGGAAGGCCGCCCAGGCGAACCACAGCGTGTTGTCGTGGTTCACGGCCTCGAGGACGCTGCCGGCCAACGGCCCGGAGCGCGCGCGTCCCGTGACGTCCCACACGCTGCCGGTCTCGGCGTCGACGATCTCGCCGTCGCGCAGCCCGAAGGTGAGGGCCCGCCCGTCGGCCTCGGGCCGGAACACCCCGACGGCGCCGATGTCGTCGGCCGTGGCGATCGCCTGGTCGCCGAGCGCCGTCGTGGTGCCCGGCGCCCACAGCAGCAGCAGCGGCTCCCCGGCGACCTCGTCGTGCACCACCCGCGCCTCGGCGAGGTGGTCGAAGGGGTAGGCGACCGGCGTCGGGCCGTCGACCGTGATGACGCGCTCCTTGGCCGCCAGCCGCCCGTCGCTCGGGCCGCGGAAGAGGAAGGCGGGCGAGCCGATCTCGTCGTAGCCCACGTAGGGGTTGCGGCCGTAGCTGCGGGTGAAGCCGGTCTCGCGGCTGAGCACCAGGGCCTCTGGCTCCGCCGCTCGGGCCTCGGCGAAGCCGACGATCTGCGCCGGGTAGCGCACCAGGTGCTCGCCGGCGAGCTCGCCGACCCCTCCCTCGCCGGTCAGCTGCGACCAGAGGGTCTGGGTGGCGTCGTCGAACATGAGCAGGTTCGAGTTGTAGAGGAGGCCGGAGACGCCGAAGGTGACGTCCACGACGTGCTCGGGGGCCGTCGCACCCGTCTGCTGCGCGTACGCCGCCGCCACGTCGGCCGGCGTCGCGGCCTCGCGCAGCGTCGTGTCACCCGCGGCGCGCAGCGCGGCCAGCTGTGCCTCGGTCACGGGCACCCGCCGGTCGAAGGCCAGGGCGCTGTTGCACAGCGGGCAGAAGGTGACCGCGACGGGCACGCCCCCCAGGGTGTCGTTGGCGATCTCGTGCCAGGTGAGGATCTGGAGGGGGTAGAGGCGGGCCTCGCCGCCGAGGCGCATGAGGATGACCGGCTCGAGATCGCCGAGCCAGCCGGCGGCCTGTTCCTGGGTGACGAAGCGCGGCTCCGGTGAGGCGTTCGCCACGCCGGTGAGCCCGCGGAAGCCGAGGGCGGGGATGCCCTGGGGCGGCGGCCCGCCGGAGAGGATCTCGTCGATGTCGATGACGGCCGGCTCTGCGTTGACGCGCAGCCCGCGCAGCGCCGCCTCCGAGACGGCCAGCGCGGGGGTCGAGAGAAGGACGGTGGCGGCCACGAGGAGGGCGACCACGAGCCAGTGGTGGCGTGCGGGGAGGGGGTTCACGAGGGTGGTCATGCGCCCACGCTAGGCGGGGTAGGTCGCGGCGTCGGTACAGCGGTTGACGTGATGCGTGCCGCGCCCCGGTAGCCTGCGGCATGACGACGAACCGCAACTCGCAGGCAGACGGTGCGCCCGCGCCGAAGTCGAGGACCATCACGATCGACAACGGCCGCGGCGAGAGCCTGGCCGCCCGTCTCGACCTACCCGCCGTCGGCGAGCCACGCGCCAGCGCGCTGCTGGCGCATTGCTTCACCTGCTCCAAGGACCTGCGCGCGCTCCGTCGCGTCGCCGTCGCCCTCACGGAGGCCGGCTTCGCGGTCCTGCGTCTCGACTTCACCGGGCTCGGCGCCAGCGAAGGCGCGTTCGAGGAGACCACCTTCTCGACGAACGTCGACGACGTGCTGGCGGGGGCGCGCTGCCTGGGCGACGAGGTGCCCGGCCCGCAGCTCTTCGTCGGCCACTCCCTCGGCGGTGCCGCGGTCCTGGCCGCCGCCCTGCGTTGGCCCGAGGCGGTGGCGGTCGCGACGATCGGCGCGCCGGCCGCGCCGGGCCACGTGGCGCACCTGCTCGAGGGCGGCCTGGAGGCGGTCGAGCGCGACGGCAGTGCCGTCGTCGACATCGGGGGCCGCCCCTTCACGATCCGTGGCGAGCTGATCGACGACCTGCGGGCGTCGCGTCTTCCCGCGACCCTGGCCGAACTGCGCCGGCCGCTCCTGCTGCTGCACGCGCCGTCCGACCGCACGGTGGGCATCGACCAGGCCCGGGAGCTGTTCGAGGCGGCGCGTCACCCCAAGAGCTTCATCGCGCTCGACGACGCCGACCACCTCCTGAGCGACCCGGTCGACGCCGCCTACGCGGGACGGCTGATCGCGGCCTGGGCGTCGCGCTACGTGCCCGCCGACCCGGGCTGACGCGGCGCGGCGGCGCCGGGCGCAACCAGCCACGGTGGCGCGCCGCCTAACGCACCGCCGCGCCCGCCACGAACGCCCCGCTCGCGCGGCGAACACGCAGGGGCCCCGCCCGCAGGCGCTCCGCGACCAGGTCGCGCGCCCAGGCGGCCAGCGCCAAGGCCTCGGTCGCGTCCGCGGCGTAGACCATCGACAGCAGGTAGCGCGTGAGGACACCGACGTCGTGCACGACGAGCGTGTCGCCGTGGTCGTGGCGCGCGACGTCGGCGAAGGCCTCGCCGAGGGCCGCCGCGCCGTTCTCCAGCGTGAAGGACAGTCGGTGGGGTCGGTCGACCCGCACGCCCGGCCAGGCGGCCGCCAGCTCGTCCAGCAGGGCCGCGATCTCGGCGAGGTGGGCGTCGCCGTTGGTGGCGGCGATCAGGTGGCCGTCCGGCCGCGTCACGCGCCCGAGCTCGGCGATCGTCCGCGGCAGGTCGGGCACGTGGTAGAGCATGTGGTTCGCGAAGACGAGCTCGAAGCGGCCGTCGGCGAAGGGGAGGTTGGCCGCGTCGGCCAACACGAAGCGGGCGTCGAGGCCGGTCGCGGCGAGGGTGCGGCGGGCCTCCGCGAGCATCCCCGGCGAGACGTCGCTGAGGGTGAGTCGCCAGCCCGCCGGCACCGCGGCGCCGAGCGCCTGCCACATGCGCCCGCTGCCGCTGCCGACCTCCAGGACGTTGGCGGCCGGGGGCGCCTCCACGTGCCGCCAGAGCCAGGCGTGGAAGTCCTCCCGCTGCTGGTCGGCGCCGAGCTCGTGCAGCGCGATGCGGGCGCGCAGGCGCGCGGCGTCGCCGTAGGCCTCGCGCGAGAGCGTCAGCGCGGCGTCGTCGTCCGGCGCGAAGGCGCCGGCGGGCGCGGGCGCGCGGCTCATCGGAGGAAGAACCCCGCGCCCAGCGCGTCGTCTGGGTCGACGACCCAGGTGCCGAAGCCGACGATGGCGGCGCGCCCGGCGACCTCGGGCACGACGGCCTCGTAGGGGCCGACGCGGGTGTGCTCCAGCGCCCGGCCGCGGAAGGCCGAGCCGACGATCGACTCGTTGACGATGGCCTCGCCCAGGCCCAGGCGGCCGCGGGCCACGAGCTGGGCGACGCGCCCGGCCGTGCCGGTGCCGGTGGGGGAGCGGTCGACCTCGCGGTCGGCGAACACGCAGACGTTGCGCTGCGTCCCCCGAGGCGTCTCGGGCGGGCCCGCGAGGATCGTCCCGTAGATGCCGCGCAGCTCGCTCTCGAGCGGGTGGACGACCTCGGTGGCCGCCATCACGGCGTGCTTGATCTCGTGGCCCGCCTGGATGAGCTCGCGCAGGTGCTCGGGCGTGACCTCGAGGCCCACCTGCGCCGCTTCGAGGTAAGCGTAGAAGGCGCCGCCGAAGGCGACGTCGACGGTGACGTCGCCGAAGCTCGGCGTCGCGACGGTCAGGTCGGCGGTGTGCAGGAACGACGGCACGTTGCGGAAGCGCACCTCGCCGACCCGGCGGCCGTCCCACTGCACGTAGGCCTCGATGAAGCCGGCGGGGGCGTCGATGCCGATGCGTGTCTCGGGGATCGTGCGGGTCACCAGTCCCTGCGCCACCGCGACGGTGGCGAGCGCGACGATGCCGTGCCCGCACATGTCGGAGTAGCCCTCGTTGTGCATGAAGATCACGCCCAGGTCGGCGGCCTCGGTGACGGGCTCGGTGAGGTAGGCGCCGTACATGTCGGCGTGGCCGCGCGGCTCGAGGATCAGGGCGCGGCGGACGTGGTCGAGCTCCTCGCGCACCCAGCGGCGTTTCTCCAGGATGGTGGCCCCGGGGATGCGCGGGATGCCGCCGGTGACGATGCGCAGCGGCTCGCCGCCGGTGTGGGCGTCGACGGTGGTGTAGGTGGCGGCGAACTCCATGGCCGAAGGCTAACCGTTCGGCGTCAGGGTCCGAGCGAGGCCAGGGAGGTGACCAGGACGCCGTCGGGCCGCGGTCGGGTGGTTGTGTCACCGCGACGACGACCAGGCCGGGACCGTGGTGGCGGGACTCGGCCCATCCCTTGACAGCGGCTGAACGCGTGTTCAATCATATGAACGTGCGTTCAGCCACCCAAGCCGGGCGCACGTTGCAGCCGCCCGAGGGTGGACGTCAACTGGAGCCTATGGAGGTTCGACATGGCCACGAGCGCGATCACC
>JAABRV010000011.1 GCA_011390735.1 Trueperaceae bacterium
GCCGACCCCGTCGCCCGCGCGCATCGCCTTCCAGGGCGTCCAGGGGGCGTTCTCCGAACAAGCCGCGCTGCAGTTCGCCCCCGACGCCGAGGCGATCGGCTTCGCCAGCTTCGAGGAGGCCTTCGCCGCCGCCGTCCGCGGCGACTGCACCCACGCCTGCCTGCCGGTGGAGAACTCGCTGGCGGGCTCGATCAACCAGACTTACGACCTGCTCACCGACTCGGTGCTCCACGTGGTGGGCGAACAGGTCGTGCGCGTCCACCACAACCTGCTGGCCAGGCCGGGCACCCGCCTGGAGGACGTGCGCCGCGTCTACAGCCACCCCCAGGCGCTCGCCCAGTGCCAGGCCTACCTGCGCAAGCACGGCTTCGAGGCGGTCACCGACTTCGACACCGCCGGCGCCGCCAAGCTGCTCGCCGAGAACGGCGGCGAGGGCAAGGCCGCCCTCGCCAGCAAGCGCGCCGCGCAGGCCTACGGCCTCGAGGTCCTGGCGGAGAACGTCGAGGACCTGGCCTTCAACTACACCCGCTTCTTCGTGCTGGCCGCGGACGCGGCGTCGCGCCTCGAGGGCCCGGCCAAGACGAGCCTCGTGCTCGCCACCCGCCACCGCCCCGGCGACCTGGTCGACTGCCTGGTCGAGTTCCCCAAGCACGGCATCAACATGACCAAGCTCGAGTCGCGCCCGCGGCGCGACAAGCCGTGGAGCTACCTCTTCTACATCGACATCGAGGGGCACGTGGAGGACGCCCACGTGGCCGGCGCGCTGACCGGCCTGATGCGCAAGGCCGCGTTCGTGAAGTTCCTCGGCTCGTACCCGGCCGCCCCGGCGCTGGTCGAGCTCGACTGAGAGGGAGGCCGCCATGCCCGACGCGCCAGCCCGAACCCCGACCGACGACGCCGACACGCTGCGCCTCGACGACGCGCTCAAGCTCGCCGGCGTCGCCACCACCGGCGGCGAGGCGAAGGTCCTGATCCAAGGTGGCGCCGTGCGCGTCAACGGCGAGGTCGAGACGCGCCGCAAGCGCAAGCTGGTCGAGGGAGACATCGTCGAGGTGGGCGACGACAGCTTCGAGATCGCCCTCAGCGACGACGAGGAGGCGACCGACGCCGCGGACGACGACGAGGACGACGACGCGCCGCAGCTCGACGACGCCGAGCTGGCCCGCTGGGCCTCGTGGGTCGAGGACCGCGTCGCCGACGACGACGTCGAGGCCGTGATCATCCGCCTGGGCGAGCTGCACCCCGACGCCCTGGAGGCCGTCTTCGCCCGCCTGCCCGCAGACGTCGAAGAGCACGTCCTGAACGCGCTCGACGAGGTCCTCGAGCGCGCCCAGGAGGACGCAGAGGACGACGGCGACCGGCCCATGCAGGCCTGAGCGCCCGCCTTCACGTCGGGCCAGGCCTTCGCCAGGCGACCAGCGGGCGGTCGGGCGCGGCGTCGAGCTCCACCGCCTCGCCCGGCGGCAGCGCGTCGCGCGACCGGTAACGCCCCTCCCATGGGCGTCGCCAGCGCGACGCCGTGCCCTCGCCGACCGCCACCGTCCACGCCTCCGGCACGCCGGCGCGGGCGCAGCGATGCGCGCGCCAGCGCAGCGGCGCCTCGTGCTCGCCGACGAACACGGCCAACGCCAGCGCCGCCGCCGGGATGCCCCCACCCGCCGCCCGCCAGGCCGGTCCCGCCTCCCACACCGGCCGCACCAGCCCGACCTCCGGCCGCAACAGGTCGCGTTCCCCCAAGGCCACGGCCTCGCGGACCATCACCCGGTGATCGGGCAACTCGCGGTCGAGGGTCGCGGCCAGCTCGGTGACGACCGCCACCACCGCGGCGCGCGGCGGTGGCGACGCCAGCACGACGCCGGCGACCAACTCGAGGCCGGCGCCGTTCCTCAGCTGGCCGCTGGCGAACAGGTCGCGCAGCTCGTCGAGGGTGACCGGGGAGCGGAGCATGCGCCAAGTTAGCGCCCGCCCGCGGCCGCGTGATCGGCGCCTTCGTCGCGGCCGACGGGCCCTGGGCCCCTGCCGGGGCGGCCCGCGATCGCGGCCGAGAGCGGCCGACGGCGGCGCGGCAGCGGGTGGTACACTCCGCCGGACCCTGCGCAGGCAGTGCCTGCCGCGCACGCGCCGAGTGCGGCGCACGCGCCGCTTGCGGCGCACGCGCCCCGCGCGACGAACCTGCGGCTGCGGGAACCCCGCCGTCGACCCACCGCCCGCACGAAAACGGGGAACCTGGAGAGCGATGCCACGACGCGACGACATCCACAAGATCCTCATCCTCGGGTCTGGACCGATCGTCATCGGCCAGGCCGCCGAGTTCGACTACTCCGGCACCCAGGCGTGCAAGGCCCTGCGAGGGGCCGGCTACGAGGTCGTCCTCATCAACGCCAACCCGGCGACGATCATGACCGATCCCGAGGTCGCCGACCGCACCTACGTGGAGCCACTGACCCCCGAGTTCGTGGAGAAGGTGATCGTGGCCGAGCGGCCGGACGCGCTGCTGCCCACCCTCGGCGGCCAGACCGCCCTCAACCTGGCCAAGGTGCTGCACGAGACCGGTGTGCTGGTGCGCCACGGCGTGCGGCTGATCGGCGCCAACTACGACGCCATCCACAAGGGCGAGGACCGGCAGGCCTTCCAGCAGGCGATGGCCAAGATCGGCATCAAGACGCCGGCCGGCAAGATGATCGGATCGCTCGGTGAGGCCCTCGAGTTCGTCGGCTCGATCGGCTACCCGGCGATCATCCGCCCGAGCTTCACCCTCGGCGGTACGGGCGGCGGGATCGCCTACGACGAGCGCGAGTTCCGCGACATCGTCCGGCAGGGCCTGCACGACTCCCCCGTCCACACGGTCCTGGTCGAGCAGTCGGTGCTCGGCTGGAAGGAGTACGAGCTCGAGGTGATGCGCGACGTGAACGACACCGTCGTCATCATCTGCTCGATCGAGAACGTCGACCCGATGGGGGTCCACACCGGCGACAGCATCACGGTGGCGCCGGCGCAGACGCTCTCCGACAAGGAGTACCAGCAGCTGCGCGACCACTCGATCGCGATCATCCGCGAGATCGGCGTCGAGACCGGCGGCTCGAACATCCAGTTCGCCGTCAACCCCGAGAACGGCGACGTCATCGTCATCGAGATGAACCCGCGGGTGTCGCGCAGCTCCGCGCTGGCCTCCAAGGCGACCGGCTACCCGATCGCCAAGATCGCGGCGCTGCTGGCCGTCGGCTACCACCTGGACGAGCTGCCCAACGACATCACCAAGGAGACGAAGGCGGCCTTCGAGCCGTCGATCGACTACGTGGTGACGAAGATCCCGCGCTTCGCGTTCGAGAAGTTTCCCGACACCCCCGACGCCCTGGGCACGCAGATGCGCTCGGTCGGCGAGGTCATGGCGATCGGCCGGACCTTCAAGGAGTCCCTCCAGAAGGCGATGCGCTCGCTCGAGCTCGACATCCGGCAGGCGTTCGCCGGCGTCGACGAGGCGGCCCTCGACGGCATGCTGCACGGCAACCCGAGGCGGCTCGGCGCCGTCATCGAGCTGCTGCGGCGCGGGCGCAGCGTGGCCATGCTGCACGAGCAGACCGCCATCGACCCGTGGTTCCTGGCGCAGTTGCGCGAGATCGTCGAGGCCGAGCGCGAGGTGACGGCGCTCGGCGACCCCTCGGCGTGGAGATGGGAGACGTGGCGCGAGGCGAAACGGCTGGGCTTCTCGGACGCCGACCTGGCGCGGCTGACGGGCACGGACCCGGCGCACGTGCGCGCCTGGCGCGTGGCCAAGGGGCAGATGCCCGTGTACAAGACGGTCGACACCTGCGCCGCCGAGTTCGAGGCCTACACCCCGTACCACTACTCCACCTACGAGTGGGAGGACGAGGTCCGGGCCTCGACCCGGCCCAAGGTCGTCATCCTCGGCTCGGGGCCGAACCGCATCGGGCAGGGCGTCGAGTTCGACTACGCCACCGTCCACGCCGTGTGGGCGCTGCGCGACGCCGGCTACGAGACGATCATGGTCAACTCCAACCCCGAGACCGTGTCGACGGACTACGACACCGCCGACCGCCTCTACTTCGAGCCGCTCACCTTCGAGGACGTCCTGAACATCGTCGAGCACGAGCGTCCGGAGGGCGTGATCGTGCAACTGGGCGGCCAGACGCCGCTGAAGCTGGCGAACGCGCTGCATGCCGCCGGCGTCCCCCTCTGGGGGACCCCGGCAGACGCCATCCACGCCGCCGAGGACCGCGACGCCTTCCACGAACTCTGCACCCGCCTCGGCATCCCCCAGCCCGCCGGCGGCGTGGCGCGCGACGCCACGGAGGCCCAGCGGCTGGCGCACGAGATCGGCTACCCGGCGATGGTGCGACCCTCGTACGTGCTGGGCGGCCGCGCCATGCGGGTCGTTCGCTCCGACGCCGAGCTGGAGAGCTACCTGCGCGAGGTCTACGCGGAGCTCCCCGACGACCCCAGCATCCTGGTGGACGCCTTCGTCGCCGGCGCGGTCGAGGTCGACGTCGACGCCCTGTGCGACGGCCAGCGCACGGTCGTCGCCGGGATCATGGAGCACGTGGAGGCGGCCGGCATCCACTCGGGCGACTCCGCCTGCATCACGCCGCCGGTGTCGCTGGACGAGCGGACGATCGAGCGCATCGTCGGCCACACCGAAAGGCTGGCGGAAGCGATCGGCGTGCGCGGCCTGATCAACGTCCAGTACGTCATCAAGGACGGCGAGGTGCTGGTCATCGAGGCGAACCCACGCGCCAGCCGCACCGTGCCCTACCTCTCCAAGGCGATCGGCCACCCGCTCGCCAAGTACGCGGCGCTGATCGCCGCCGGCCGCACGCTCGACGAGATCGGTCTCACGACGATGCCGCGGCCCGCCTTCTACAGCGTGAAGGAAGCCGTCCTGCCGTTCCTGAAGTTCCGCGGCGTCCAGCCGCTGCTGGGGCCGGAGATGCGCTCGACCGGCGAGAGCATGGGGATCTCGCCCGACCCGTACCTCGCCTACTACAAGGCCCAGCTCGGCGCCAACGTCAAGCTGCCGCGCGACGGCCGGGTGCGGCTGATCGGCGCCGGCCTGCAGGACCTCGCCCGGCGCCTGGTCGAGGTCGGCTTCGAGGTGGTCACGGGCGCGCCCGACGACCTCGAGGAGATCACCGGCGACGCGCTGCTGATCGACGTCGAGCACACGCCGGCCCTGCGGCGCGCGCTGGAGGAGGGGGTGGCGTACGTGACCACGCCCGAGGCGGCCGCATGGACGGTCACGGCGCTCGAACGCGCGGTATCCGGCGAGCTTCGCGTGTGGGCCCTACAGGACCTGCACCGCCCGGGCACCTTCGGCGAGGCACGGACCGGGGGCTGACCGCCGGCCAGCGCGGACGGGACGGCGCCGGCCGGCACGACCGGGCGGGTGCCGGTCCTCGCGATCGCTGGGGAACGCTCTTGGCCGGGTCAGCGGCGGCGCGATCGCTTGACGGCCACCAGCGACAGGTCGACCTCGTCCGCCTCCGGCTCGTCGCTTCCCAGGCCGGGGCCGGCGAACGGCCTGGCCGTGGACGACGCCACCGGCTCGAGCAGGGGCGTCTGCCGCGCGTCACGTCCGCGTGCGCCCGCCAGCGCAGGCGTGGCGTCTGGCGGGACCGAGCCGGCGTCGTTCGATGCCGGCGCGTCCTTCGCGGCCGCGGCCTCGGCGGGCACCGCCGCGGCGACGTCGGCAGCCGTGCCGCCGGTCGCGTCGCCGGAACCCTCGGTCACCACGTCGGCGGCCTCGATCGGGTCGACGTCGTCGGGCAACCCCCGGACGCGGTCGCGCTGCCGCTCGGGCAGCCGGGCGCGCAGCGAGCCGGCGTAGGCGCCGATCTGATCGAGCGCGTCGTGCACGCGGTAACGGAGACAGAACTCGCCCGAGTCGACGCGGCTCACCAGGTGCCACGGCGCGTCGCAGAGGCGCTCGAGGACCCGCAGCGCCTGCTCGCGGGGCACGTCGGCGGAGCCGGCGACGTCCTCCAGCATGAAGACGGCGGGCGCCTTCATCAGGGCCAACCGCTCGAGCACGGCCGAGAAGGTCCCACGCTCCTGGACGCGCTTGGCCACGGTGCGCTCGAAGCGGTCGAGGCCGTACTCGAACAGGCCGTCGCGCTCGAAGTGCGGCGCCAGGTCGAAGGGGCCGATCGGCATGGTCGCCGAGAGCTCGACGACCCGCTGCAGCCCCGCCCACGACCACAACGTGGCCTTGGCGAGGTCGGCCGGGGCCACCAGGCGGTGGAGGTCGCGGTGGTCGCCGACGACGGCCATGTGGGTCGCGCCCGACTCGCGCCGGCGGGCCAGCAGCGCCGCCCAGTCGAGCCGCTGCCCATCGGGCAGCACGTGCACCAGGACGCGTTCGAAGCGTCGGCCGTAGTCCGCATGCAGCATGAGTTGACCGTGCGCCAGGCCCTCGACCCGGTAGCCCAACCCCGTGAAGGCCTCGCGCGCGCGCTTCGTCTTGGCGGGGTCGCCGGGGGGGAGCGAGGCGGAGTTCAGGCCGGCGTCGGCCGCGAAGAGCCCGGCGCGGGGCGCGGGACTGACGCGTGGCGCGGGGGGATCCGAGCGATCGACCGGGCGCGGCTCGCCGAGACGATCGAGCCGCAACGGGTCGCCGGACGCTTGGGGCTCAGGAGCGGGTTCCTTGACTTCCTCACGCCGGCGCCCCCAGGGGAGGCGCAGGCGCCGAACCAGCGGCTGGTCCCAGGAGAACGACTCGGCGTCCTCGCCGCCGGCGCGCTCGCTGCGCCGCCGGGCCGCCCGCTCGTCGCGCTGACGCCGGGCCGCCGCCTGGACGTCGTCCTCGGCGTGGGTCGCCAGGCGTTCACGCGTGCGGCGCCGGGCATCGTCGAGCTGCTCGGCGTCCAGCAGGTCCCCGATGTCCGCGCCCGCGTCCGCGGTCGCCGAGCCGACGATCTGCGCCAGTTCGTCCGCCTCGACCATGGCCATGATCTCGGCCTCGCGGGCGGCCTGGGCCTCGAGCGCGGCCTCGACCTCGGCCCGCGCTCGCGCGGCGTCCTCGCGCTCGGCCCGCGCGGTGGTGTCCTGCTCGGCCCGGGCGGCGGCCTCCGGTGCGGCTCGCTCGGCGGCCTCCCGGCCGCGATCGCCGCGGCCGGCCTCCGGCGTACCGCGGCTTCGCTCGGCGCGCGCCCGGTCGGCGGCGCTGCGAACGGATGGCGCCGCCACGTCCGGTGCGTCGGCCGGCGCCGCCTCGGGCAGACGCGGCTGCCAACGGCCCTCGCGGAGCACCAGGCGGGGATCGCGTTCGAGCGCCTGACGGAGCGGGAAACCGCTGGGGAGCTCACCGTGCATCTCGCGGATCTCGGCCTCCGACATCGGCAGGCCCGCCTCGACGAGTTCGTCGAGCAGGCGGCCAACGACCTCGGGGCGGGTGAAGTCCGGCCGTCGCGGCCGCAGCACGGCGGTGATCGCGAAGCGGCCGTCCTCCTGGGGCCGAATGTGCAGCTCGTCGTTGACGGTCAGCTCGTGCGCCTCGAAGAACGGCGCGAGGCCGAGGACCCGCCGGCCGTCCACCCGCAACGTGAACTCGACGTCTTTCTGGGGGTCGAGGGCGAGAACGTCGCCGCGCTCCGGAAAGACGCCGAGCAGGTTGAGCGGGAGGGTCAGGGACCCGGTCCTTAAACAGATCCGGGTGAGGGGGTAACGATATGCGTCGGCCATCAACACCCTCGATTCGATGGGGTTGGTGCGGGACGGGCCGCCTCGATCCCCGAAGGTTCGGGTACCACATGCGGTACCGAGGCGTCGCCGTACGTCAACATTTGTCGGAGCGTATCACAACTGGGCGGCCCATGTGCGCATAGACGACGTCAGGCACGCGTCTCACGCCACCTCGGACGCGATCTGCTGCGCCATGGGTCGTTGCCGAGACCACGGGAGGCCCGTCAGGGACGGGTTTCGGGGCCCGTCGGCGCGAACCGCAGGAGGCGCCGCGGCGCCTCCGCGCTCGGGCGGGGGCGTGGCGTGACCCGGTGGTCGTCGGGCAGCGCCTCGACGGCGGCGCGCAGATCGTGGCCCCGCGGGCTGACGCCTGCCGCGGCGGCGCCCGCCCTGCGGGCCGGCCGGGACGGCGCGGGCGCGGCCTTCGCCGCGGGCGTCGCGGCGGCGGCGGGCCGACGCCGGGCGTCGCGGCGGGCCGCGGCGCGGGGCTCGGCGGACGGCGTCGACGGCCGGCCACCCGACCGGCGCGAGCGCAGCGGCAGGGCGCGGGCGGTGGGGGGCGCGTCGGCGTCGGTGGCCGCCTGCTGCGGCGTCTTCAGCGTCTCCGGCTGCGGCGCGTTCAGCCCGGCCACGACCTCGGCATCGGGCGCCACCTCGGGCATCTCCTGGTCGCCTGGCAGCAGGTCGATCTGCCGGTTGACGGGGTTGGCGTAGAGGATGCGGACGTCGACGCGGTCGCCCATCCGGTAGCGCGTGCGCGTGTGCTTCCCCATCAGCATGAGGCTGTCCTCGAGGAAGACGTAGTAGTCGTCGTCGAGCTGGGACACGTGCATCAGGCCCTCGATGCCGTTGGGCAGGGCCACGAACACGCCGAAGTTGGTCACCCCGGCGACGGTGCCGGTGAAGCGCTCGCCCACGTGCTCGCGCGCCCACACGGCGTGGAAGTACTTGCTCAGGTCGCGCTCGGCCTCCTCGGCGGTGCGCTCGCGTTCGCTGACGTGATCGGCCAGCGCTGGGAACTCGTCGACCCAGCGCCCCTGCACCGCCTTCGTCAGCTTCTTGCGCAGCCGCGCCCGCAGCACCCGGTGGACGATCAGGTCGGGGTAGCGGCGGATCGGGCTGGTGAAGTGCAGGTAGTGATCGAACGCGAGGCCGAAGTGGCCCAGGTTGTCGGCCGCGTAGCGCGCTTGCTTCAGCGAGCGCAGCAGCAGCACGCTCACCATCTGCTGCTCGGGCTTCCCGGCCGCCTGCTTGAGCACCTTCTGCAGGTCGGCGGGCGACGGGTCGTCGAGGTCGACCTCGTACCCGAGGCGCTGCAGCGCCTTCTGCAGCGTGCGCACCTTCTCCTCGCTCGGGTCCTCGTGCACGCGGTAGAGCGTCGGCACGCCCGCGTCGTGCAGCTCCTTGGCGACCAGCCGGTTGGCGAGGAGCATCATCTCCTCCACCAGCCGGCGCGCGGCGTTGCTGCGGACGGGCGTGAGGTGCAGCGCGCCGCGGTCGTCGACGTCCACCTTGGCCTCGGTGAAGTCGAAGTCGAGCGCGCCCGCGCCCATGCGCTGCGCGCGCAGCACCTCGGCCAGGTCGAGCAGCACCTTGACGTCGCGCTCGAGCTTCCGCTTGCCCTCGGGGAGGCGGTCGCCCTCGGCGAAGACCTGCACCTGCTCGTAGGTGAGCCGGGCATCGCTGCGGATGATCGTCTCCGCGAAGCGGACGTCGTGCACGTTGCCGTCGCGGTCGATCTCCACGAAGCACGACAGCGTCAGGCGGTCCTCGCCCTCGACCAGCGAGCAGAGGCCGTTGGAGAGCGCCTCCGGCAGCATCGGCAGCACGCGGCCGGGCAGGTAGACCGACGTGGCGCGCGCCTGCGCGGCGGCGTCGAGGGCCGAACCCTCGGTGACGTAGTGGCTGACGTCGGCGATGTGCACGCCGACGCGGTAGCGCTGGGCCTTGCCGCGCCCGCCGATGCGCTCCACCGACAGGGCGTCGTCGAAGTCCTTGGCATCGGCGCCGTCGATCGTGAACGTCGGGATCTCGCGCGTGTCGCGCCGGCCCTTGAAGGCCGCCTCCGGGACGCGCGCGCCGAGCGCCTCGGCCTCCGCCAGCGCCTCCGGCTCGAACTCGTCCTCCAGCCCGTACTTGACGATGACGGCGCGCGTCTCGACCACCGGGTCGTCGGCCTCGCCGAGCACCTCGTCGACCTCGGCGAACGGCTCCTTCTCCCCCGACGCCTCCGGCCACACCATGCGGCCGACGATGCGCGTGCCAGCGGCCAGCGTGCCGACCGAATCGGGCGTCAGCAGCACGCGCTCGCGCAGCCGCACCGAATCGGGGCGCAGGATCGCGTAGCCGCGCGCGTACTCGAGGGTGCCGACCACGCGGTCGTGGCCGCGGGCCACCACCCGGACGACCTCGCCGGCGGGCTTGCCGTTGTCGAGCGTGCCGGGATCGGGGCGCGCCATCACGCGGTCGCCGTCCCAGGCGCCGGCCAGCTTGTCGGACGGCACGAAGAGGTCCTTGACCGCGCGGTCGTCCGCGATGACGAAGCCGTAGCCCCCCGAGGTCACCTGCAGGCGGCCCGCCAGCAGGTTCATGTGCTTCGGCAGGCCGTAGGTCCGCCGCCGCGTGCGGATCAGTTCGCCGGCGTCCACCAGTTCGCCGAGCACCTCCCGCAGGGCCGGTCGGTCCTCGACCTCCAGCTCCAGCTTCTGCTGCACGTCGTGGACGTGCCAGGGGCGTTCGGGGTGGTGACGGAAGAACTCCAGCACGTGCTCACGGTCGATCGTGGCCATCACCGGCGAGCATAGCGCGCCCACCGGCCACCCCGTGTCCGATGGGGGCCGTTGCCGTGCGCGCCGGGACCTCAGGCGCGTGCGCGCGGGCGTCGAGGCGCGGGCGCGCGCACGGTCGCGTCGCCTTGACCCCGCGGTCGCGGCGGGGGACGATGATCGGCATGCGGACCCCACGCGCGACGAACCCGGGCGATCCCTGGCGCCGGGCGCGCGTCGTCGGCCGCCAGTTGACGGTCTGGGCGCTGGCGAGCGTGGCGGCGGGGGCCTTGCTGCTCGCCGTCGCCGGCATGGCCGCCGAGGACACGGCGGCCACGCTGCGGGCCGTGGCGGTGCAGTTCGTCGTGTGGGGCGCCATCGACGGCGGCATCGCGGCGTTCGGCGAACGCGACCGGCGGCGGCGCCTCGCCCGCGGCGAGGCCGACGACGCCACCGCGACGGCGGCCTTCGGCGCGCGCCTGCGCCGCCTGCTGCGGCTCAACGCCGGTCTCGACGTCGTCTACCTGCTGGTCGGCGTCGTCCTGCTGCTCGCCTGGCGCAGCCCCGAGGGCCTCGGGCACGGCCTGGGCGTGCTCATCCAGGGGGGCTTCCTGCTCGGCCTCGACGCCTGGCACGGCTGGGCCGCCTGGGGCGATCCGCCGCGTGCGGACGAGGGCGGCCGGCCGCGCTGAGCCGCGACGCACGGACGGGCCGCGTCAGAGGCTGCGGTCGATCTCGCGCTGCGCCAGGCCGACCAGCGCGTCGCGCGCCGGCGATGCCGCGAACGCGTCGAGCGCCGCGATGGCGTCCGCCGCCTGGGCCTGGATGGCCGCCGCCGCCGAGCGATCGATGCCGTGCGTCCGCACCAGCTCGATGACGCGGTCGACGTCGCCGTCCTCCCGCGCGTGGCGCCGCAGGATGCCGCGGGGCTCCTCGACGCCGGCCTCGAGCAGCGCCAGGACGGGGAGCGTGGCCTTGCCCTCGCGCAGGTCGCCGCCGACGGGCTTGCCGAGGCGGTCCGGGTCGCCGAGCAGATCGAGCAGGTCGTCCTGCATCTGGAACGCGCGCCCGTAGCCGAGGCCGAAGCGCCGCAGCGCGGCCCGCTGGCCGTCGGAAGCGCCGGCGATCAGCGCCGGGGCCTCGAGCGCGGTCGCCAGGAGGGCGGCCGTCTTCCCCTCGATGACGCGCAGGTAGACGTCCATGTCGTAGGCCTCGAGCGTGGCCGCCTGGAACTGCAGCACCTCGCCCTCGCAGATGAGCGCCGCGGTCTGCGACATCAGGCGCGTGAAGTCGCTGCTGCCGCTGCTCGCCAGCAGGCCGAGCACGCGGGCGAGCATGAAGTCCCCCGACATCACCGACACGACGTTGCCGTAGCGCCGGAAGGCGGCGACGGCGCCGCGCCGCGTCTCGGCGTCGTCGATCAGGTCGTCGTGCAACAGCGACGCGGCGTGGAGCAGTTCCACCGCCAGCGCCACCCGCATGCCGACCTCGGGATCGGCGTCGACCAGGTCGGCGGCGAGGAAGGCGAGCGTGGGGCGCAGCCGCTTGCCACCGGCGCGAACGAGGTCGTCGCCGATCGCCTCGATGAAGGCGACGTCGGAGCGGAGTTCCGCGCGCAGGCGCGATTCGAAGGCGATGAGGCGTTCGGCGACGATGGGTAGCACGGGCTCGAATGCTACCCCGTCACCTCGCCGACCGTCGCGGGCTCCGACTGCACGTAGTAGGTCAGGCGCTGCAGGCCGGCGGAGAGGTCGACGGCCTCGAGGCGCACGTTCTCGGGTGCGGTGACGACGACGGGGGCGAAGTTGAGGATCCCGCGGACGCCGGCCGCCGCGAGCGCGTCGACCGCGTTCTGGGCTGCGCCGGCCGGGACCGTGAGGAAGGCGAGATCGATGGCGCGTTCGGCCGCCACCTCGGCCAGGGTGGCGAGCGACTCGACCTGCACCGCCCCGATGCGCCGGCCGATCACCGCTGGGTCGACGTCGAACGCCGCCACGAGTCGGAACTCCTGGCGATCGAAGCTCGGGTAGTCCGCGAGCGCCTGGCCGAGTCGGCCCATCCCGACGATCGCGACGTGCCACGGCCGCGTGAGGCCGAGGATGCGGCGCAGTTCCCGCCGCAGCGTGGCGACCGTGTAGCCGGCGCCTCGGGTGCCGAAGCGACCGAAGTAGGCGAGGTCCTTGCGCACCTGGAAGGCCGAGACGTGCGCCACGGCGCCGAGGTCGTCGGAAGAGGCCGAGCGAACGCCCTCCTGCTCCATCTCGGTCAGCACGCGCAGGTAGGTGACGAGTCGGCCGACGGTGGCCGCCGGGATCGCCGACATCAGCGAGGGAAGCTCTCGATTCCCAGGTCGGACAACTGGCTGCGCACCTCGGAGATCCGGTCGGCCTCGAAGGGGCCGACGAGGAGCTTGATGAGGCCGTCCTCGCGGATCTCGAACGCGACCAGGCCGAGTTCGGCCAGGCGCTCGCGCAGGGGTCCCGCGGACGAGGCATCGGCGAAGGCCCCGACCTGCAGCGATCGACCGGTCACCGAGGTGACGATCGGGCCCGCAGGGGGCGTCGGGGTGGGTTCGGCCGCGGCCACCGGGGCCGGCGCGGGTTCGGCCGCCGGCGCCGGGGGCGCTGCGGGTCGAGGCGCGGAGGTCTCGGGCGCCGGCGAGGTCGCCGGCGCCGGGGTCGAGGCCCCCGGCGTCGTCGCGTCGGGTCGGAAGCGGTAGACGATGGGTTCGACCCCGAAGCCTTCGGCCGCGATGCGCGCCGAGACGCGCTCGGCCTCGGCCTCGTCGTCGTACGGGCCGACGAGCACGATCGTCAGGTTGCCCTGCGTGCCGGTGAAGACCGGGTAGCCGGCCTCTCGGACGGTCTGGGCCAGGCGGGCCGCGTTGTCGGAATTGCCGAAGGCGCCGACGGAGACGCGGTAGGGCGCCTCCTCGTCGGACGACGCCACGGGCAGTGGACCCGTCGGGCCCGCCGCGCTGGGTGCCGGCGGGCGTGGGGTCGCCGGCGCGGCGGCGCTGGGGACCGCGGGTTCGGGCCCGGCCGCGGGCGGTGGCGTGACCACCGTGGTCGGCTCGGGGGCCGCCGGCTCGGGCTCCGCCGCGGGTGTCGCCGGCTCGCTCGGCCCAGGGGCCGCGGGCTCGGTCGGCACGTCGGAGCCGTCCGGCGCCAGGACCGACACGGAGCCGGGCGAGGCGGGCGGGGCGTCGACGGTGGGCTCGTCGGGGACGACGGCGGGGTCGGACGCCGGCGGGACCACGGCCGGCGCGGTGGGCGACGGCGACGGCGCCGGCGTCGCGGGGGTGGACGGGAAGAACGTGCCCCCCGTGATCAGCGTGGCGATGATGCCGCCGATGACGGCCACCAGCGCGAGACCGATCGCCAGATCGGGCCAGTTCCGACGCAACCAGTCCATGGTCCCCAATCTACCCCGCGTCGGGGTCAGCTCAGCGTGGTGCGCCGCAGGCGGGCTGGTACCCCAGCTGGCAGGACTGCGTCCAGGCGGCGCGGGCGTCCTCGTCGCGCTGCTGCGCGTACAGGGCCCAGCCCAGGTGGTAGAGGCTCTCGGCGTCGCGGGCGTTCTGCTCCACCAGGAAGCGGTACACGCCCTCGGCGTCGCGGTAGCGCTCGGTCGCCAGGTAGGCCGCGCCGAGGTTCACGCGCGCCTCGCTCGCGTTCGGGTCGAGCTGGACGGCCCGCTCGTAGAAGAGCGCGGCGCTCGCGAAGTCGCCCAGCTGGTACTGGGCGAGACCCGCCCACAGCTGCGCCATCGCGCTGCCGGGGCGCATCTGCACGACCATCGAGAACTCGTCGGCGGCGCCGGCGTAATCGCCCTGCAGGTAGAGCGCGCGGCCGATGATGAAGCGCGCCTGGGCCTGCGCCTCGGGCGACGTCGCGCGCGCCAGCGCCTCGCGGCCGGCCACCAGGGCATCGCCGGACTGGCCGAGCTGGTCGTACGCGCTGGCCAGGGCCAGGTGCACGTCGCCCTGATCCGGCGCCAGCTGGATGGCCTCGCGCAGCGGCTGCAGCGCGGCGCGCGGCTGCCCGGCGCTCACGTAGGCGACGCCCAGGGCGTAGCGGGCCTCCCACGAGCTCGGGTCGACCTCGGCGGCGCGTCGGTACGACTCGATCGCGTCGGCGTCGCGACCCAACCCGCGCTGGATCTCGCCGAGCGAGATCAGCGAGGCGGCCTGGCCGGCGCGATCGCCGGCATCGCGCGCCTTGCGCTCGGCGCGCTCGAGGGCGCGCAGGGCCCGGTCGACCTGGCCCTGCTCGAGGTAGACCTCCGCGATGAGGACGCTGAAACGGTAGTCGCTGGTGCGCGCCTCGATGTCGGTCAGCTCGACCAGCGCCTCGAGGCCGCGGCCCGCGGCCAGCAGGGCGGAACCGCGTTGGTAGGCGAGGTCGGTGTCGTCGGGATCGAGCGCGATCGCCTCGGCGAAGGCGTCGGCGGCCGACCCGGGCTCGCCAGCGAGCACGAGCTGGGTACCGAGGCCGGTCCACGCGTTCAGGCGGTCCTCGGGCGTCGCCTCTGGCTCGGCCTCCTCCAGCGCACGCCGGAAGGCGGCCGCGGCGTCGGCGGGACGCCGCAGTCGGGCCAGCGTCACCGCGCGGTTGAAGTGGCCATCGAAGCGGTCGCCGAAGAGGCGGGTGACCTCGCTGAAGGAGAACAGCGCGGCCGCGTAGTCGCCGCGGCCGTACTCGACCAGACCGAGGCCGAAGTGCGCGTCGCCGACCAGGTAGTCGACGGCGATCGCCTCGAGGTAGGCCTCCTTCGCGCCGGCCAGGTCCTCGGCGTCGTACAGCGCGTCGCCCAACGCCGTCCAGGCCTCGGCGTCCTCGGGCCGCTCCGTCACGTCACGGCGGAGATCGTCGAGCGACTGCGCGCCCGCCACGGACAGAACCGTCGCGAACGCCATCGCCACCAGCGCCAGCGCGAGCCAACGTCGAGCGCTCCGCTTACCTTCGGTCCTCTGCATGCCTGCCTCCAGATCGCTGCGCATGCGCGCCGTTGCCGTGCTGGACGGAATCAACATCGTTCATGGTAGCCGCCCGGCCAGCGCCGATCGTGTGAATTGCCGCACGGGCCGCGTCCCCTTCGGGCTCGAACCGTCACACCCGGCACGTACGTTCCTCGCACATCCTACGCGAGCGAAGGGGCGTCGCGTCGTGCGCGATGCCCCACGCCGTCCGCGACCGACCCGCCAGCGTCGCGCAGTGCGAGCTGACCGCACGCCGCGCCGGTGTCCCGACCGCGCGAGAAGCGGACCGAGGTGGACACGCCGGCCCGCGTCAGCACCTCCTCGAAGGCGCGCACGGCGCTCCTGGGCGTGGCCGCGAAGCCCGACCCGGGCCAGGGGTTGAAGGGGATGAGGTTGACGTGCACCCGCAGGTCCGCGAGCAGGCGGGCGAGCGCCTCGGCCTGCGCCGGGCGGTCGTTGACCCCGTCGAGCATCGTGTACTCGACCGTCACCCGCCGCCCGCCCTGCGCCTGCCAGTCGTGCAGCGAGGCGACGATGTCGGCGAGCGGGTGGGCGTGGGCGGTGGGGATGATCCGCTGCCGCGTCTCCTCGTCGGGCGCGTGGAGGCTGACGGCCAGGACCAGCGGCAGGCGCTCCGTCGCCAGGCGCCGGATGCGCGACGGCAGGCCGACCGTCGAGAGCGTGATGCGCCGCGGCGACATCGCCAGGCCGAGCGGATGGATCCACGTGCGGATCGCCCCGACCGCGGCCTCGTAGTTCAGCAGCGCCTCCCCCATGCCCATGAGCACGACGTTGCGCAGCTCGCGCGGCGCGAACCCCTCGTGCCAGGCCACGGCGAGCATCTGCGCGACGATCTCCCCGCGGGTGAGGTTGCGCCCGAACCCGAGCGCCCCCGTGGCGCAGAACGCGCAGCCCGCCGGGCAGCCGACCATCGACGACACGCACACGGTCTTGCGCCCGGCGTAGGGCATGTACACGGCCTCGGTCCGCTGGCCGTCGCGCAGGGTGAAGAGGTAGCGGACGCTGTGGTCCCACGAGGGGAAGCGGCGCACCTCGACGAACGGGTCGAGGTCGTAGCCGTCGGCGAGCTCGCGCCGCCAGGCGGCAGGGAGGCTGGTCATCGCCTCGAGGTCGCGGGCGCCGTGCAGGTAGAGCCACTCCGCGAGCTGACGGCGCCGGTACCCCTCCCCCGGGCCGGGCACCGGCAGGGCGTCTGGATCGAGGTCGAACAGGGTGGTTCGGGGGGCGTCCATCAGGGCCAATCTAGCCGATGCCGGCCCCTGGCTTCGCATCGCGCGCGCCGGCGTCGGGCGCGGGTCCCGACGGCCGCGGTGGTAGCATGCCGACACATCGTCGTCCACGTCACGCTGTGGGTGACGCCGTCACCCTCTGGGTGACACCGTCACGCCCCGGCTGACGCCGTTGCACGGTGGGTGACGAACGCAGCATCCACCTGAGAGGGAGGCCGTATGCCCCAACGTCTCGCCAAGACCGTCGGCATGGTGCTCGCCGGAGGGAAGGGCTCGCGCCTCCACCCGCTGACCGCGATGCGCACGAAGCCCGCCGTCCCCTTCGGCGCCAAGTACCGCATCATCGACTTCGCGCTGAACAACCTGATCAACAGCGGCATCTTCGGGATGTACATCCTGACGCAGTTCAAGGCCCAGTCGCTGACCGAGCACATCCAGCGCAACTGGCGCTTCGGCACCTTCTTCCAGGACTACTTCATCACCCTGGCCCCCGCCCAGATGTACCTCTACGAGGAGCTGGGCGCCGAGTGGTACCGCGGCACCGCCGACGCGATCTACCAGAACGTGCACCTGATCGACAACAGCGGCGCCGACCTGGTCGCGATCTTCTCGGGCGACCACATCTACAAGCAGGACATCTCGCACATGATCCAGTACCACCTGGACCACGGGGCCGACGTCACGATCGCCGCCTACCCGACCCCGGTCGAGGACGGCAACCGCTTCGGCATCCTGCAGGTCGACCGCGACTGGCGCATCACCGAGTTCCAGGAGAAGCCGGCGAACCCCAACCCGATCCCCGGGCGGCCGACGCACTGCCTCGCCTCGATGGGCAACTACATTTTCAGCCGCCCCAAGCTGATCGAACTGCTGACGCGCGACGCCGCGCGCAAGGAGAGCGAGCACGACTTCGGGAAGAACGTCCTCCCCATGGCGCTCGCCGAGGGCGCGAAGCTGCTGGCGTACGACTTCGCCCGCAACCCGATCCCCGGGCAGGCCGGACCGAACACCTACTGGCGCGACGTGGGCACGCTCGACTCCTACTGGGAGGCGAACATGGACCTCGTCGAGGTGCAGCCCGAGTTCGACCTGTACAACGAGGCCTGGCCGCTGCGGACCTCGGCCGAGTACTCGCCGCCGGCGAAGTTCGTGCACGAGGACGAGGGGCGCCGCGGGAACGCGCTGAACTCGATCCTGGCCGGGGGCGTCATCGTCTCGGGCAGCACCGTGCGCCGCTCGGTCCTCGCGCGCCGCGCCAGGCTGCACTCCTACAGCCTGGTGGAGAACAGCGTCCTCTTCGACAACGTCGAGGTCGGCCGCCACTGCACCATCCGCAACGCGATCATCGACAAGAACGTCGTGGTGCCCGACGGCACCGAGATCGGCATCGACCTCGAGGCGGACCGAGCGCGCGGCTTCACGGTCACGCCCCGCGGCGTGGTCGCGGTACCGAAGAGCTACCGCTTCAGCTAGGCGCGGCGTCCAGCTCGCGACGACGGGGCCATCCTCGAGATGGTCCCGTCGCTTACAGCCCGCTCATGGGCACCGGTGCTAGGCTGCCCCCATCGAGCGCTGCACCGCCGTGCAGGCGCATGGCCGGGCCGTCGCGAGGCGGCCGCCCGACCCCTCTGGAGGCAGCGTGAGACGTTCGTTCAATCCGTGGCTGATCGTGATGCTGATCATCCTGGCGATCTTCGTGTTCAACCAGTTCGGCGCCAGCGGAACGCCACGCGAGATCAACTTCAGCACCTTCACCTCCCTGGTCGACGAGGGGCGCGTGGCGCGCGTCGTGATCAACCGCAACGACGGCGTCGTCGACGGCGAGTTGCAGGCCGAGAGCCAGGTGGTCATCGACGGCGAGCCGGTCACGCTGCGCAGCTTCCGCGTCACCACCATCGTCAGCGACTCCCTGCTGCAGCGCCTCGAGGACAACGTCGGCGACGTCAGCATCCGCAACCCGCCACAGTGGATCGGTTTCCTCTTCTCGGTCCTGCCGATCGTCATCCTCATCGCGTTCTTCTGGTTCATCTTCATGCGCGCCCAGGGCGGGCCGAACCAGGTGATGCAGTTCGGGCAGAGCAAGGCCAAGACCTTCGGGCGCGAGAACAAGGTGTCCACCACCTTCGGCGACGTCGCCGGCCACGCGGAGGCCAAGCAGGAGCTCAGGGAGGTCGTCGACTTCCTCAAGAACCCGCAGAAGTACCTGCGCATCGGCGCCGAGATCCCCAAGGGCGTGCTGCTCGTCGGCCCCCCGGGCACCGGCAAGACGCTGCTGGCGCGGGCCGTGTCGGGCGAGGCCGGCGTGCCGTTCCTCACCGTGTCGGCATCGGAGTTCATGGAGATGTTCGTCGGCGTCGGCGCCAGCCGCGTGCGCAACCTGTTCGAGGAGGCGCGCAAGGCGAGCCCGGCGATCATCTTCATCGACGAGCTCGACTCGATCGGCCGGCGCCGCGGCGCGGGCATCGGCGGCGGGCACGACGAGCGCGAGCAGACCCTCAACCAGATCCTGTCCGAGATGGACGGCTTCGAGAAGGACACCTCGGTCATCATCATCGCGGCCACCAACCGGCCCGACATCCTCGACCCGGCGCTGCTGCGCCCGGGACGCTTCGACCGCCAGGTGACGATCGGCCTGCCGACGATGCGCGAGCGCGAGGACATCCTCAAGGTGCACGTGCGCAACAAGCCGGTCGGCGAGGACGTCGACCTGCACCGGCTGGCGGGGGCGACCCCGATGTTCTCGGGCGCCGACCTCGAGAACCTGACCAACGAGGCCGCGCTGATCGCAGCCCGCACCAACCAACAGGTCATCACCTGGACCGACTTCAACGAGGCGCTCGACCGGATCACGCTCGGCCTGCGGCGCGGGAGCCTGGTGCCGAGCGAGGAGGAGCGCAAGATCCTCGCGTTCCACGAGGCCGGTCACGCGGTGACCTTCGCCGCGCAGCCCGACCTGGGGGAGATCCGCAAGGTCACCATCAGCCCCCGCGGTGGCGCCGGCGGGTTCATGGCGCCGCTGGGCAAGGAGGACATGTTCCTCAGCCGCGAGCGCTTCCAGGCGCAGCTGGTCGTCGCCTTCGGCGGTCGCGTGTCGGAGAAGCGCGTCACCGGCACGCTGTCGTCGGGCGCCAGCAACGACCTCAAGCAGGCGACCGAGACCGCCAAGCAGATGGTGCTGGACCTGGGCATGGGCGGCACGGAGTACGTCGCCTGGGGATCGGACCAGGGGCCCGTGTTCCTCGGGGGCGAGATCAGCCGCCGCAAGGACTTCTCGGAGGAGACCGCGCGCCAGCTCGAGGAGAAGGTCGAGGGCATCCTGCGCGACGCCTACGAGCGCGCCGAGGCCATGGTCGACGAGCATTGGCACGCCGTCGAGGCGGTCGCCACCGCGCTCCTCAAGGTCGAGACGATCGACGGCAAGCTCGTCAAGCGCGCCTACGAGATGGCCGAGTCCGGCGAGACCACCGAGGCGATCATGGACTACATCACCGAGGCGATCGCCGAGAACGAGCGCGCCCTGCAGGCGGCGGCCGAGAAGCAGCGCAAGCGCAGCGAGGAGGCGCAGCGCCGTGAGGAAGCGCAGTCGCGCCCGCAGGCGAACCCCCCCGCCCCGCGCCCCGCGGCCGAGGGCCACGGCGGCTGAGCGGCGCGGGCGTCGTTAGGCGACCCTGCGGTGCCCCTACTCGACGGCAAGTACGAGATCCACGGCGAGCGCGCCGTCGGTCCCGGCGTCACGGCGTTCCGCGCCACCGCCCCCGACGGCGAGCCGGTGCGTGTCGAGTGGCTGGAGCTGCCGCCCGAGGACGAGGCCGCCTTCGAGCGCTACCGGCGGCTGCTGAAGCGTCTCGCGCGCGAGGGCCGGGCCACCGTTCAGGACGTCGTCGCCCGCCCCGGCGCGCGCTACGTCGCCTGGTACCTGCCGCCCGACGGCAGCGGCCCGGTGCGCGACGCCGGCCTGGAGAGCACGCTGCGCGAGGCCGGCTACGACCCCGCCGACGCCGAGCTGCGACGCGTCGACGGGCACGCCCGCCTCGTGGCGCTCCCCTTCCGGACCCCCGTCGCCGCCTCGCTGGGCGCGGCGACGGACCCGGGCCGGGCCGCCGCACCGCGGCGCTGGGCGCCGGCCGCCACGCCCGCCGCCCGGCGCTGGGCGTGGAGCCTGGCGCTGCTCGCGGCCAGCGTCGCGCTGGCGTTCGTCGGCCTCGCCCGCCGCGCCAACGACGCCGTGGTCGTGCTGCCCGACGTCGTCGGCACGGCCTACGCGGTGGCCGCCCCGCGGCTGCACGAGCTGGGGCTGCGGGTGAACCCCCAACCGGTCGCGACCGACGACCACCCCACCGGCTGGGTGCTCGCCAGCGACCCCGGCCCCGGCCAGACCCTGCGCCCGGGGCGCGAGGTGCGCCTCAGCGTCGCGCTCCCCAGCGGACAGCTCGCGCCCACGGACGTGCCCCGGCTGGTCGGGCTGACGTCGGCGGCCGCGGCGGCCGACGCGATCGACCGGGCGGGACTCCGGCTCGGGCGCCTGGTGCGCATCCACGTCGACGCCCCGGTGGACGTCGTCCTGGCGCAGGCGCCTGCGGCCGGCCGCACGGTGGGGCGCGGCGCGACCGTCGACCTGGTGGTGTCGCTCGGGCCGCGCCCCGAACGGACGTTCGTGCCGGACCTCGTGGGGTCGACGCTCGAGGACGCGACCGCACTCGCGGTCATCGCGGGCCTGTCCGAGTCCCAGGTGGCGGTGGAGCGCCTGCCCTCCGACGTCGCCCCGCGCGGCACGGTGCTGGCCCAGTCCTTGGCGCCCTACCGCGACGTCATCGTGTCCGAGGCGGTGCTCCGCCTGATCGTGGCGGACGGCCCGGAGGTCGCGGACGTCCGCGGCCTGCCCGTGCTCGGCGGCCTGAGCGAGGCCGAGGCGAGGTCGCTCGCCACCGGCTTCGCCGTCGACACGGTGTACGTGTCGGAGATCGGCCTGCCCGACGGCGTCGTGGGGCAGTCGCTGGCGCCGGGCGCCCTCCCGCAGGACGGCCGGCTGGTGTTGACCGTCAACGCGCAGCCGGTGCCGGTGCCCATCCCGCGGGTCGACGTCACGGTGCGCCAGCCGGCCCCGCGGGCGCTGCCATACCTGTGGTTCATCGAGCCGGGCATCCCGCAGGTGACGGCCGAGGTCACCGCGACCACGCTCGAGGGCGACCGGTTCGTGGTCGCCCGCACCCAGGTGCGCGGCGGCGGCCGCGTGGCCGGGACCTGGACCACCAGCTACCCGGGCGTGGTGCGCTTCGACCTCACGCTGAACGGGGAGCCGTACGGCGGCTCGCTGCGGGTGCCCTGAGCGACATCGCGGTCGACGGCCCCGGGGGGCGACCGCCGCGCCGCCCGCGCCGGTCGCCCCCGGCACGCGGTGGTCGTCGCCGAACCGTGCCGCGGGCGTCGCTTCGGCGGCGGCCGCTGGGTGTAAAGTTGCTTTTGGCGATCTTGTGTGACGCTCCATCGCCATCCGCCGATGGAGCTGCTCGGGCGCGGAGCCCGCGACGCGACGCCGCGAAGGGAACCCCGTGCTGCAGACCTTCCGTGACCTGAGCCGCTACGTCCGCCGCTACCCGCGCGCGTACGGCCTCGGCGTCACGCTGATGGTGGGCTTCGCCTTCCTCAGCACCCTGACCCCGATCGTCGTGGGGCGCGCGATCGATGCCTTCCTCACCGACCGCATGACCATGACGGCCATCTGGGGGTACGTCGGCGCCATCCTGGCGATCGGCCTGACGGCCGCATCGACCATGGTCATCGTCCGCCGCTCGCTGCTCAACGCGTCGTGGGAGATCCAGTTCGACATCCGCCACGACCTCTTCACGCACTTCACCAGCCTCGACCCCTCGTATTACGACGACCACCGCGTCGGCGACCTGATGGCCCGCCTCACCGCCGATCTCAACGCCGTGCGCATGCTGGTCGGCGTCGCCGTGATGATGGGGACCAACACCAGCCTCGTCCTCGTCTTCACCCTCTACCGGATGTTCCGGCTGGACGCCGGCCTCAGCCTGCTCACGCTCGGCATCGTCCCCTTCATCACGATCACGTTCTTCCTGCTTCTGCGCATCGTCCACCGCCGCTACGAGCGCGTGCAGGAGCAGTTCTCCAACGTGTCCGCGATGGCCCAGGAGAACTTCTCCGGCATCCGCGTCGTCAAGGGCTTCGGCATCGAGGAGCGCGAGCTCGGCAACTTCGAGCGCCTCAACGACGAGTTCATCCGCCGCAACCTGTCCCTGACCAAGGTCGAGGGCCCGCTGTTCCCGCTGATGGAGCTCATGTTCGGCATCACCATCTCCGTGCTGCTGCTCGTCGGCGGCCGGCTGGTGCTCGGCCTCGGCGGCGACCTGACGATCGGCCAGTTCTCGTCCTTCGTGTTCCTGTTCGAGGGCATCCAGTGGCCGCTCATCGCGCTCGGCTGGATCGCCAACATCGTGCAGCGCGGCACCACGTCGTGGCACCGGCTGCGGGCGATCCTCGACGTCCCGACCAAGATCAAGGACGGCCCCGACACCCGCAGCGACGTGCGGACCCTGCACGGCGACATCGAGTTCCGCGACGTCAGCCTCACCCTCGGGGGCCGCAAGGTGCTCGATCGCGTCAGCTTCCGCATCCGCGCCGGCGAGGCGATCGGCATCACCGGCCGCACCGGGGCCGGCAAGACGCTGATCGTCAAGCTCATCACCCGCCTGCTCGACCCGGACGAGGGCGTGGTGCTCGTCGACGGCATCGACGTGCGTCGCATCCCGGTGGCCGTGCTGCGCCGGCGCATCGGGCTCGTGCCGCAGGAGCCGTTCCTCTTCGGCGACACGATCGCCGACAACATCGCCTACGGCATCCCGGAGACCGATGACCCCGAGACCCGCGAGCGCCGCGTGCGCGAGGTCGCGCGCCTCGCCCAGCTCGAGGGCGACGTCGACGGCTTCCCGCTCGGCTTCGCCACCCAGCTCGGCGAGCGCGGCGTCACCCTGTCGGGCGGCCAGCGCCAGCGCACCGCCATCGCCCGCGCGATCATCCGCGAACCCAGCGTGCTGATCTTCGACGACGCCCTCTCGGCCGTCGACACCCAGACGGAGGCCAGCATCCTCGAGGGCCTGCAGCGCGTGCAGCAGGGGCGCACCACGATCGTCGTCGCCCACCGCGTCTCCGCCTTCCAGCACTGCGACCGCGTCCTGCTCTTCGACGACGGCCAGCTCGTCGAGAGCGGCACCCCCGACGCGCTGCTGGCCAAGGGCGGGTACTACGCCGACATCGTGCGGCGGCAGCAGCTGGAAGAGGACCTGGAGGCGACCCCGTGACGGCGCCACGAGAGAGCCGCCGCCCGCGCCGGCAGCAGCTGGAAGAGGACCTGGAGGCGACCCCGTGACGGCGCCACGAGAGAGCCGCCGCCCGCTGGCCGACCCGACCATCGGCGGCATGATCGACCCCGACTACGACGTCGAGCGGCTGAAGGCGCAGTTCCGGTCGCAGCGCAAGCGCACGCGCAGGAACATGCGCGCCGAGGGCGCCTTCGACGAGGACGGCGAGAAGATGCAGGCCTCGCTCGACCGCGGGCTCGCCCGCCGGCTCCTGGCCTACCTCGCCCCCTACCGCGGTCACGTGATCGGCGCGGTGGCGCTGCTGCTGATCTACTCGGCCATCGTGCCCGCCTTCCCGCGGCTGATCGCCACCGCCGTCGACCGCTACATCGTGGCCGGTATGGCCCCCTTCGACGCGCTGACGATCGACGAGCGCTTCGCGGGCCTGCTCGGCATCGTCGGCGTGTACCTCGGGCTGCGCGTGGTCAACTTCGGCCTGCGCTACGGCTACACCTACCTGGTGTCGTGGATCGGTCAGCACGTCATCTACGACCTGCGGCGCGACACCTTCGGCAAGATCCAGCGCCTGCACCTCGGCTTCTTCGACCGCACCCCGGTCGGCCGCCTCATCACCCGCATCACCAGCGACGTGGAGGCGATCCAGACGGCCATGACGGACGGCGTCGTCGGGCTCATCGCCGACGTCGCCCTGATCATCGGCCTGACGATCTACATGTTCACGATCGACTGGCGGCTGGCGCTGGTCACGCTGATCGTGATGCCGCTGCTGTTCCTCACCCTGAACTACCTGCGGCGCCGCATCCGTGACGCTTTCCGCGTGGTGCGCCTGCGGGTGTCGCGCTCCAACGCCTACCTCGCCGAGAACCTCAGCGGCATGACCACCGTCCAGTTGTTCAACCGCGAGCAGCGCAACGCCAAGCGTTTCGACGAGATCAACCTCAGCCTGCTCGACGCCTACGTCGAGCAGGTGCGCTGGTTCTCGCTCTTCTTCCCCGCGGTGAACGTCGCCGGCGCCGTCGCGACGTCGCTCATCCTCTACTACGCCGCGTGGCAGCTGGTGGGCCCGGGCGTCGCGGAGGTGCTGACGATCGGGGTGCTGATCGCCTTCATCCAGTACGCCCAGATGTTCTTCCGCCCGCTGCAGGAGCTCTCCGACCGCTTCAACACGTTGCAGGCCGCGATGGCGTCCGCCGAGCGGATCTTCAGCCTGCTCGACACGCCCGAGCGGGTGACCGACAAGGACGTACCCATGCCGCTCGAGGGTCGCTTCCGCGGCGAGGTGCGCTTCGAGGACGTCCACTTCGCGTACGACGACGAGGACTGGGTGCTGCGCGGGCTCGACCTGACGATCCGGCCTGGCGAGTCGGTGGCGTTCGTCGGCCACACCGGCGCCGGCAAGACCACCGTCATCAGCCTGGTGAGTCGCTTCTACGACGTCCAACGAGGCGCCGTGCGCATCGACGGCCACGACGTCCGCGACCTGGCCCAGAGCGACCTGCGGCGGCACGTGGGCATCGTGCTGCAGGACCCCTTCCTGTTCAGCGGCACCATCCGCAGCAACATCACCCTCGGCAACGACGACATCCCGCTCGACCGGGTGATCGAGGCCGCCCGCTTCGTCAACGCCCACACCTTCATCGAGCGGCTCCCCCTCGGTTACGACACCCCGGTGCGCGAACGCGGCGCCGGCTTCTCCACCGGCCAGAAGCAGCTCCTGGCGTTCGCGCGGGCCCTGGTGCAGAACCCCGACATCCTCCTGGTGCTCGACGAGGCCACCGCCAACGTCGACACCGAGACCGAGGAGCTGATCCAGGACGCGCTCGGCAAGCTCATGCAGGGCCGCACCAGCATCGTCATCGCGCACCGCCTGTCGACCATCCAGGACGTCGACCGGATCCTGGTGCTGCGCAAGGGCAAGCTCATCGAGCAGGGCAAGCACGCCGAGCTGCTGCGCATCCCCGACGGCTACTACCGCAAGCTGTACGAGTTGCAGTACCAGGAGTCGGGGGTCGAGTGAACCCCGCGGAGGGACGTGGGCGCGCCCGGCGGGTCGGGCGTCAGCGGATGGTCACGCGGTAGACGAGCGTCAACTCGTCCTCGGGCTCCATGTCGACCAGCACGGTCCAGCGCAGGTTCGTGTAGGCCGTCGGGTCCGCGATCGTGCGGTCGTCGCCGAGGCCGATGAACACGTTGTCTTCCGAGAAGGTCAGCCCGTCGTCGGCCGAGAACTCGGTGAGCAGTGCGTCGCTGCTCGGCGTCGCCGAGTTCGGCACGAACTGCGTGCCCTCCAAAATCGGCACGGAGATGACGACGATGCCGGGCGGCAGCGTCTCCTCGCTCACGTTGGTGACGATGATGCGGTACTCCACCACCTGGCCCGGGCGCGCCTGGGTGGCGGGCGAGTAGCGGTCCTCGCGGGTGCCGTCGTCGCGCGTCACCTGGCTGACGATGTAGGTCTCGAGGACGGTCTCGAGCGGGTCGGTGGCCTGTGCGAGGGCCGCCGTCGATACGAGCAGCCACAACGACAGGGCGGGGACGATCCACGGGCGCCTCATGGACCCCACCGTAACGCTTCGGCCTGTGGCGCGCCTGAGACCCGGCTTCACGCGAAGCGCACGCAAGCCAGTGGCGTCACGGCGTCGCTCCCAAGCCCGCCGATCGCGCGGCCGCCAGGGACGCGGCGTAGGGCGCCGCCTCGTGGAAGCCCAGCGCCGTCGCACGCTCGAACGCCTCGCTCAACTCGTCGAGGACGCCGATCGGCCAGGCCTCGACGCCGTCGCGCGCCCACACGATCCCCAACTCACGCATCCACGATCGGGCCCATGCGAACGCCGCCTCGCCATGGCCCCCGTCGGCGGCCGCGCGGAACCACCGGCGCGCCTCGGCGTCGTCGGGCGCCACGCCCAGGCCCGCCTCGTACAGTCTGCCGAGGCGCCAGGCGGCCTCGGCGTGGCCCGCCTCCGCGGCGGTGCGGTACCACGCCGCCGCGGCCCGCGCGCTCCAGGGCGCGCCGAGCCCGGCCTCGGCGAGGTAGCCGAGCATGAACTGCGCGGTCGGGTCGCCGGCGGCGGCCTGGCGCTCCCAGTGACGGCGCGCGGCGGCGAAGTCGCCGTCGCGGTAGGCGTGGAAGCCGCTCGCGTCGCCGACCGCCGCGCCGGCCCGGCTGGCCACCCACCACTGGCTGAACACGAAGCCGGCCACCGCGATCGCCAGCAGCACGAGCAGGATCCCGCGCCGACGCATGCGCGGGGCGGCGTCGTCGTCGGGTTCGGCGCCCCTGTGGGTTCTGCGGTCCTCGAACGCCAGCCTCGCGGCCTCGCCCGCGTCCAGCACGGCGTTCACCCTCGCCTCCCTGGGGGGTTCCGGCGGGAGATCGGGCTCCACGTCGATGGGCGGCGTGTCGCCGGGCAGCTGCGTCACCTCGTCGGCGTCGGGCGCCTGCCTGGTGCCCCACGGCGGTGCCGGCTGCGGGCCCAACCCGCGCCAGGCGGGCGGGGCGCCCGGACCGATGGGCGTCGCCGCCGACGCGTCGCGCGGCCACGGCTGGCGCGAGGCGCGACCCACCAGCGGCTCGCCGGGAGGAACGTGCGCGGCCTCCGGACCGTCGCCGTCGCCGCCGTAGGCGGCCTCCTCGGCGGGCCCGGACGGCGCGACCGACGTGTCGTCGTCCGCCAACTCCACGTCGTCCGCCTGCTCCACGTCATCGTCAGGACCGACGCCGTCCTGCTGCTCGGACTTCGGGTAGACGACCGTGGGGCGCGGCAGCGGCCAGCGGCCGGGCCCCATCCAGTCCTCGCGTTCGTCCGCCCCCCAATCGCTCGCCGAGCCGAAGGGCGACCGGCTCGGGGGCGCCGGCATGGCCACGGTCCCGGGCTCGGGATCCACGTCGAGCTCGGGGTCCTCCTCGACCTCGGGCGCCCATTCGGGTTCGGGCTCGGGCTCCGGTTCGGGCTCCGGTTCGGCCTCGGGCTCGGGCTTCGGCTCGGGCTCCGGTTCGGGCTCGGCCTCGGGCTCCGGCTCGGGCTCCGGTTCGGGCTCCGGTTCGGGCTCGCGCTGCACTTCGGGCTCGGGGCTCGGCCCCGGTTCCGCCTCC
>JAABRV010000118.1 GCA_011390735.1 Trueperaceae bacterium
CCCAGCCCCCGCCCGCGGTACGATGCCGCATCATGCTGATGTCGAGAGCGCGTCTGGAAGATGCGGAGCGTCGCACGCTGGCGCCGTACGCGGCGTTCGCCGGCGCCTCCCGCGGCCGCTTGCACACCGAGGACGAGAGCGAGTTCCGCACCGCGTTCCAGAAGGATCGGGATCGCGTCATCCACACCAGCGCGTTCCGGCGCCTCGAGTACAAGACGCAGGTGTTCGTCAACTACGAGGGCGACTACTACCGGACGCGGCTGACCCACACGCTCGAGGTCGCCCAGGTGGCGCGGGCGATCTCCCGCGCACTGGGGCTGAACGAGGACCTCGCGGAGACGGTCGCCCTGGCCCACGACCTGGGGCACCCGCCCTTCGGGCACGCGGGCGAGCGGACCCTCGACCGCCTGGCGGCGGACGCCGGCGGCTTCGACCACAACCGCCAGAGCCTGCGCATCGTGACCGAACTCGAACGCCGCTACCCCGGCTTCGCGGGCCTCAACCTCACCTGGGAGACGCTCGAGGGGATCATGAAGCACGAGACCGAGTACGACGTCGCGGACGCCTCGTGGGAGCCCGACGCCCGCCCGAGCCTCGAGGCCCAGGTCGTCAACGTCGCCGACGAGTTGGCCTACAACGCCCACGACCTCGACGACGGCCTGCGCTCGGGTCACCTGTCGCCCGTCCAGGTGGCGGAGGTGGGCGTGGTCGACCGCCTCATGCGGCGCCTCGGCGTCGATCCCGCCCACTTCGACAACCGTGCGCGTTACGCGCTCGTCCGCGAGCTGCTGGGAACGATGATCGACGACACCATCCGGACCACCCACGCGGCCATCGAGGCGGCGGGCATCGCGTCGATCGACGACGTGCGGGCGCACGACGACACCCTCGTCGGCCACGGCGAGGAGCTGACCGCGGAGCTCGCCGAGCTCAAGCGCTTCCTCTACCGCAACCTCTACCACCACCACCGGCAGATCCGCATGACCCGCAAGGCCGACCACATCCTCGAGCGCCTCTACCACGCGTACGTGGCGCAGCCGGACATGCTGCCGCCGGACGTGCGCGCCGAGGTCGACCGTCTCGGCGCGCAGCAGGCCGTGGTGGACTACCTCTCGGGCATGACCGATCGCTACGCGACCGTGGAGTACCGCAAGCTGTTCGACCCGATGACGCTGACCTGAGCCGCCGGCTCGGTCCGCCGACCCGGGGTCCGGGGATCGGCCCCCGCCGCGGCCGATCAGTCGCTGCGGCGCGCCACGGCGATGAGGCGACCGTCGCTCGGGTCTCGGAACCAGACGGCGGCCACGCCGCCGCGCGGCACCCGCACGATGAGCCAGGGGCTGGTGAGCGCCTGCGTGACCATCGCGCCGGGGCCCGGCGAGGTCTCGACGAGATCGACGAACAGGTCGCCGCCCTCGAGCGTCACGCCGCGCACCTCCGCGCCGTAGCCGCCGGTCGGCTTGGGGCCGAGGAAGACGGCGAGGAGCGTCTCGCGCTCGAGGTCGGCGCCCGGCAGCGGCGGCGGCTGCAACGACGCGCCGTGGGCGCGGTTCCAGGCCGCGGCCAGTTCGGCCTGGCTGCGCAGCAGCAGGTAGGCCGCAGCCGTCATGCCGGTCGCCTGCTGTCCCCGCGCGACGACCTCGAAGGGCACCTCGCGCGGGGCGGGCCGGAACGCGTCGACGTCGGTGGGCACACCGGCGGTGACGTGGATCGCGGTCGCACGCTGCTCGGCGACGCCGTCCACCGTCCGGCGTGGGACGTCCGGCTCGGCGAGGACCGACACGACGAGCGGCTCGCCCAGGTCCTCCAGCACCCGCCTGAGCGCGTCGGCCTCGGCGTTGGTGAGCTCGCCCAGGCCGCGCAGCCCGGCGAGGCGCGGCCGCGGCGTGACGCGCACGTTCAAGCCCCCGGGGTCGAACTCGCCCAGCGTGAGCCAGGCGCTGCCGTCGTAGTACAGCACCGCGCGCGTTTCGCGCTCGGTGCGCATCTGCAGGTCGGTCGTCAGCGGGATGCGGCGCACCGCGACGGGCGCCTCGAGCGACGCGGCCGGGGCGTCGACCCGAGCGGGCTCGCCGTCGATCCACAGCGCGGCGGGCACCGCCCAGGGATCGAGCGAGGGCCCGGCCTCGGCCGGGGTGAGCGCCCGCTCCTCGCCCTCGAAGACGAACGCGCGCGGCTCGCCGTAGAACCAGGCGACCCGCCGCTCCAGCGCACCGGTCAGGTTGAGCTCGTGCAGCTGTGGGGCGGGGTCGGCCTCGCAGGCGCTGAGGACGAGGCCCAGGACGGCGATCACGATACCGGCGGGGCCCGCTGGGGGACGGCGCATGGGGTTGCCTCCTCGGCGCGAAGGCTACCAGACGAAGCTGAGACCGCGTGAGGAGTCCGTCAGTCGGGCGCTGCTACACTCCCGGCGTGGAGCGACGACGGTGGACAGCCCGGTGCCTCGCCATCGCCATCCTGCTCGCTGGGGCGCACGCGTCGGCGATCTCGGCCGTCGCGGCCGCGCCGGAGAAGCCCAGCGAGTGGTGGGACGTCATCGTCGTGGGCGCGGAGCCCGAAGCGATCGCGGCGGCGGTCGCGGCCGCCGAGGAGGGCGCGCGCACCCTGCTGCTGGCCGAGGACCCGCGCCTTGGCGGCCTCTTCGTCCGCGGCGCGCTCAACGTGCTCGACCTGCGCGTCACACCCGAGGACTACCAGCGCGGCCTCTTCGAGCGCTGGTGGCGAATGGTGGGGCGCTTCGGGGCGTTCGACCTCGACCGGGCCGAGCGCGCCTTCGCGGACCTGCTGGCGGCGGCCGGCGTGACGGTCCGCCTCTCCCAACCGACACCCCGGCCGTGGATGGTCGACGATCGGGTCGTCGGCGTGCTCGTCGGTGGCGATGGGCTGAGGTCGCGCCAGGTCGTCGATGGCACCGCCGACGCCGAGCTCGCGGACGCCGCCGGCGCGTCGAGCACCTGGGGTTTCTCCTCCATCGGGCTGGACGCCCGCATGGCGGACACGCTGGTCTTCCGCATCGACGGCGTCGATTGGGGCGCCCTCCGCCGCGGTGCCGCCGCACGCGGCCGCGGCTACGCCTACGTCGACGACCGCGTCGCCTACGGTCACTTCGCCGGGCATCCCGCCGCTTACCAGGCCGAGGGGTCGGGCCTGCGCCTCCGGGGCCTCAACCTGGGTCGCCAGGACGACGGCTCGGTCCTCGTCAACGCGCTCTTGATCTACGGCGTCGACGCGCTCGATCCCGAGAGCCGCGACGCCGGCCGCGCCCGCGCGGCGGCCGAGATCGAGCGCGTCGTGGCCTGGCTCGCGACGGGCCTGCCGGGCTTCGAGCACGCGCGGGCCGGCGGCGTCGCGGACGCGCTGTACGTGCGCCAGACGCGGCATCTCGATGCCGAATGCAAACTGACCATCGACGACGTCCTCGACCACGTCGTCACCGACCTCGACGTCGCCGCGGGCGGCTACCCACTCGACGTCCAGACCCTGCGCCCGAGCGACGACGGCTTCGTCTTCGGGCTGCCCGACGTCTACGGCGGGCGCCTGTGCATGCTGCTGCCCCGCGGCGTCGAGGGCCTGTGGGTCGTCGGACGCTCCGCCGGTTACGACCCACTCGCGCACGCCAGCGCCAGGGTCGTGCCGTTCGGTATGGCGATGGCGGAGGCGGCGGGCGTCGCCGCCGCATGGGGCGCCGCCCGCGGCGTCCCGCCACGCGAGGTCGCCACCGGTCGCGGCGCGGTGGCCGCCATCCGGACGCGCCTCGCGGCCCGCGGCGCGTTCCTGCCCGCCGTGCGCGCCCGCCCGCCGGCCGGACCCGCCGAGCACCCGCACTACGAGGCCTTCCGCGGCATGCTGCGCTGGGGCCTCGCGGTGGGGGGCTACGGCAACGACCCGGCGCTGGACGACGAGGTCGGGCCGACCAGCCTGCTGTACCTGCTCGCCAACCTCGGTCAGCGGGCGATGGGGGCGCCCGAGGCCGGTCGCCGCGTGATCGAGCGCGTGGGCCTGCCCGCCGGTCGGCTCGAGCCGACGCAGGCGGCCGAGATCGTCGCCGCCTTCCTGCTCGCGGCAGGGGTGCCGAACTCGCTACCGGCGGGCGAGGTGGGGACCGCATGGTCCGACCTCGTCGCGGCCGGCCTCGACGTCGCCGACCCGGGCCGACCGCTGCGGCGCGGCGAGGTGTACGCCATCGGCGCCTGGCTCCTGGAGCTCCATACGGAAGGCACGGCGTTGCGCGCGCAGGGCCCCGAGGTCCTCGACGACCGCTAGGGCGGAGCCTCCACCCCACCCGCCTGCGCCACCTCGGTGACGAACTGCCGGGCCGTCCGCCCGGCGTAGCCGTTGCCGCGCTCCGCGAAGCGCACGGCGGCGGCCTGCCAGTCGTCCGGCAGCGCCAGGCCCGCGATCTCCGCGAGTCCCGCCACCAGCGTGAGGTAACGCGCGCGATCGACGTGCGGGAAGGTGACGACCAGGCCGAAGCGGTCCGCCAGCGCCAGCCGCTCGTGGTGCGTGTCCCACGCGTGGACGTCGTCGTCCAGCGGATCCGGGCGGTCGCGCAGGCGCTCGCGGACGAGGTGACGACGGTTCGACGTCGCCACGACCAGCACCCGCGGCGGCAGGCCCCGCAGACCACCCTCGAGCAGCGACCGCAGCGGGCGGTACCCGGACTCGCCGTCCTCGAAGGCCAGGTCGTCGAGCACCAGCAGCGTCGGGTAGGGCCACGGTCCCAGGGCCGCCAGCGCACGCGGCAGGGCCGCGACGTCCGCCCCGACCTCGGCCAGGCGCAGGCCGTCCCCCGCGAAGCGCTCGAGCAGTCCGCGGACGGCGGTGGACTTGCCGCTGCCGCGCGGGCCGTAGAGCAGCGTCGCGTGCGCCGGTCGCCCGGCGACGAAGGCGGCGACGTTGGCGTCGAGCCGCGCGAGCTGCTCGTCGACGCCGACCAGGGGGTCGGCCGGCGGTGGGCTCGCCGCGCCCCAGGCCCGGCCGTCCCAGGCGATCGCCGCATGCCGCGCGAGCGGTCCGGCGCCGCGCCGGGCGGCGTGGCGCACCAGGGCGGCCACCACGCCGGCGACGTCGCCGGAACGGAGGCCCGCGGCCACCTCCGCGCGCGCCGCGTCCGCGGCCGCGGGCGCGGCCAGCGGCCACGGCGGCGCCACCTGCTGGGCGGTGGCGGCGGCGACGACCTGCGCGGCCCGCGCGACGTCGGCACGCAGGGCACCCTCGACGTCGCGCGCGACGGCGTCCGCGCCGCCCGAGGCGACCCGCGACCACGCCCCCTCCCCGTAGAGCATCGCGTCCGCCACGGCGTCGGCCAGGTCGCCGCCCACCAGGCGCGTCGCCTGCCACGCCGCGGGGTAGGCGCGGCGCACGCGCTCGCCGCCGGCCGCCATCGCCTCGGCGGGCGGCCACGCGGCCGATCGCTCCACGGCGTCCAACAAAAACCAGGTCACGTGGCAACCTCTCCGGCTCCGACTCCCGGGCGGTCCTCCGAAGGCGTCTCGCCGTCGGATCCGCCCGCCAGCCATGCCTCGAGCCCGTCCCGTTCGAAGGCGATCTCGGCGGATCGCCTGCCGGCCGCGATCGCCTCGTCCATGCGATGGAAGTCCCACCACGCGACTTTCGGGTAGCTGGAGATCAGCCGCGCGCCGGTCGGCACCTCCAGGCCCCGCTCGTACGACTTGGCGGCGAGCGCGGTGCTGCGCGCGAGCCGTCGCCACGGGCCCGCCGCGCCACGCGCCAGCAACCAGTCGCGCCAGCGCGCCCCGGCGGGCGTGCCGTGCAGCCAGCGGACGAAGCGGATCACCCGCGATCGGCCCGCGTCGATGCCGGCGTGCAGGCCCAGCGAGCGCTCGGGCTCGAGCCGGGCCAGAGCCCGGAAGGGCACGGCCTCCACGAAGCCACCGTCGACCCACACGCGGTCGCCGTCGACCACCGGCGAGAAGTAGCCGGCCAGGGCCGAGCTCGCCACCACCGCGCGGGCCAGCGAACCCTCGCTGAGGAACCCGAGGTCGCCCGTCACGAGGTCGGTGCAGGCGACCAGCAACGGCACCTGGAGGTCGTCGAAGGTCGCGCCGCGGAACACGTGCCGGTCGAGCCAGGCCTCGAGCTTGCGGCCGCGGATCAGGCTGGCCTGGTCCAGCCCCGGATCGAGGGCCTGGCGCCACAGGTCGCGGACGTCGATGCCGCGGACCAGCGCGGCCATCTCGGTCGGCGACATCCCCAGGGCGGCCATCGCCCCGATCATCGCGCCCGAGCTGGTGCCCGCGATGGCGTCGGCGCGCCAGCCGCGCTCGGCCAGCACCGCCAGCGCGCCGACGTGCGCCACGGCGCGCGCCGTCCCGCCGCCCAGGGCGATCCCGAGCCCGACCCGTGTGGCTCCCATCCCAGGCATGGTACCCGGCCAGGGACGCCGCCGACACGCGTGGTAGCTTGGCGCCGATGGCGTCGATCTACCAGCGGGCGCGCCCGCGCCGCTTCGACGAGGTCGTGGGACAGGAACACGTCAAGGACGTGCTCCTCGCCGCGTTGCGTCTCGGCCGCGTCGGCCACGCGTACCTCTTCTCAGGGCCCCGCGGCGTCGGGAAGACGACCACCGCGCGCCTGCTCGCCATGGCGGTGAACTGCGACGCCGAGGCCGCCGAGCGCCCCTGCGGGGCCTGCGAGTCGTGCCTGCTGGTGCAGCGCGGCGATCACCCGGACGTCATCGAGCTCGACGCCGCCTCGAACAACTCCGTCGACGACGTCCGCGACCTGCGGGAGAAGGTCCGTCTCGCCTCGCTGCGCGGCGGGCGCCGCGTCTGGGTGCTCGACGAGGCCCACATGCTCTCACGGGCGGCCGCCAACGCGCTGCTCAAGACGCTCGAGGAGCCGCCGCCTGGGCTGGTGTTCGTGCTGGCCACGACCGAACCCGAGAAGCTGCCCCCGACGGTCCTGTCGCGCTGCCAGCACTTCCGCTTCCGGCGGCTGAGCGTGGAGCAGATCCGCTCCAAGCTGACGCGCCTGGCGTCCGAGGCGGGCGTGGAGGCCGACGACGACGCCCTGGCCCTCGTGGCCCGCGCCGCCGACGGCGCGATGCGCGACGCGGAGTCGCTGCTCGAGCGGCTGCTCGTCGAGGGCGAGCGCGTGACGCTGGAGCGGGCGGAGGCGGCGCTCGGGCTGCCGCCGGGCGAGCGCCTGCTGCGGCTGGCGGTGGCGCTGGCCGACGGCGCGTGGGACGCGCTGCTGGGCGAGGCGGGCGCGCTCTACCGCGACGGCTTCGCGCCGCGGACGGTGGCCGAGCAGCTCGGTCGCACGCTGCGCGACGCCCTGTACGCCGCGGTCACGGGCGAACCCGGCCCCGCCATCGGGCTGGCGGCCGACGACCTCGCCCGCGCGATCGAAGCCCTCGACGAGGCGAGCGAGCGGTTCGTGCGCCAGAACGACCTGTACGCGCTCGAGGTGGCCCTGCTGCGCGTCGCCACCTCGCTCGGGCGCGGGCGGCTCGCCGGACCCATGGAGACCCCGGACGCGGAGGAGATCGACGCGCCGACGCCGGCGCCGCGTCCGGCCCCCGCCGCCTTCGAGCCGAACGGCCGCCAGGCGCCGGCGGCGGCCCCCGCGTCGGCCACCCCCGCGACGGCGGCCCCCGTCACGGCCCCGGCCGCCG
>JAABRV010000119.1 GCA_011390735.1 Trueperaceae bacterium
GATCGGGGCCGGCCTTGATCTCCTCCACACCGTGGTTCTCGCCGAGCTCGAAGGCGTCGACGAGCGCCGGCGTCACCAGGTGGCGCGCCAAGTGCACGCCGCTGTCGTGCTCCGGGCGCACGACCTCGTCGGCCCCGACCTTGGTGAGCACTTGGGCGGCGAGTTCCGAAGTGGCCTTCGCCACGATCCGCTTGGCGCCGAGCACCTTGGCGGCGGCGACGGCGAGGACCGCGCCCTCGAAGGACTCGCCGATCGCGACGACCACCGTGTCGAAGTTGGCCGGACCGATTCTCTTGAGCGCATCCTCGTCGATGGCCGTCAGCACGATCGCCTGCGTGGCGTGGGCCATGATGCCCTCCACGGCGGCCTCGCTGCGATCGACGACCACGACCTCGTGGCCGAGGTCGAACAGCGTGCGGGTCACGGCGCTCCCGAAGAGCCCCGCACCGATGACCAGGAACGAGCGAACCTTCATCGTGTACCCTCCCTGCCGGACCTCATCCGATGATCACGTCCTCGTTGGGGTAGCGCAGCGGGCGTTCGGGCGAGGCGGCGGCCAGTGCCAGGCCGACGGTGAGCAGCCCCACGCGGCCGAGGAGCATGAGCGCGACGATCACCAGCCTACCGGCGGCCGAGAGGTCCGGCGTCACGCCCATCGACAGGCCGACGGTACCGAAGGCGGAGAACGCCTCGAACGCCAACACCGGCAGCGGCACGCCCACCTCGCTGACCGCCAGCGCGAAGATCGCCAGCGTGACGACCCCGAGCGCCAACGTGACGACCGCCGCCGCTCGGGCCAGCAGCGGGCCCGAGATGGAGCGGCCGAACGTGATCGTGCTGGCGCGATTGCGGACGGCCGCCCACGCCGCCAGCAGCAGCACCGCGACGGTCGTGGTCTTGACGCCCCCCGCCGTCGAGCTTGGGTTGCCTCCGATGAACATGAGCGCCATCGTCAGCACCTGGCTCGCCGGGGTGAGGTCGGCCGGCTCGAGCACGTGGAACCCGGCGGTCCGCGGCGTGAGGCCCTGGAAGGCCGCCGCCATCGGGCGTGCCGCGGGGTCCAGCGCCCCGAGGGTGGCGGGGTTCGACCACTCGAGCGCGGCGATGCCGCCGGCGCCGACGAGCACGAGGATCCCCGTCGCCACCAACGCCATGCGGGTGTGCAGCGTCCACGGGACACGCGCCCGGCCCGTGCCAGGCGCCCCCCTGCGCACCCATCGGGTGCGAGTGGCGGTGACGACGTCGACGAACACCACGAGGCCCAGCCCGCCGGCGACGAACAGCAGCGGCACGACCGCCACGACCCATGGGTTGGCAGTGAAGCGCATGAGGCTGTCGGAGAAGAGCGAGAAGCCGGCGTTGTTCCAGGCGCTGACGGCATGGAAGAGCGCCAGCCAGGCGCCCTCCGCGCGGCCGGCCTCGCGTGCCATCGCGGGCCACAGCGCCAGCGCCCCGAGCAGCTCGGCGCTGGTGGTGAAGACCAGCAGGTTGCGCACGAAGCGAACGACCCCGCCGAGTTGCAGGTGGTTCGTCTGCGCCTGGAGGCCGAGGCGCGCGACCACGCCCAGGCGCCGCCCGGTGGTGAAGGCGATCAGCGCGCCCACCGACAGGATCCCGAGCCCCCCCGACTTGATGAGCAGCAGGATCACCGCCTGCCCGAATCGCGAGAAGTCGCCACCCGTGTCGACGACGATCAGCCCGGTCACGCATACGGCGCTGGTCGCCGTGAACAGCGCGTCGAGCCATCCGAGCCGGACCCCGGGGGCGTGGGCGAGCGGCAGCCTCAGGAGGACGGTGCCGACGGAGATCGCGCCGAGGAACCCGAGCAGGACGATCTGCGGCGGCGTGAACTGCAACCGGCGGGGACGCTTCACCTCGCGCCTACGCTACGCCCCGCGACCCCGGGACGTCGGTCGAAGGGCCACACCGGCCGAGGACCCCTCGGCCGCGACCCAGAACGACCGCAGAGCCCGATCACCGATCCGCCAGCATCGCGTCATGGAGGAGATCTTCAACGCCCACGCCTGGTGGCGCGCGCCGGGACCGTGGCGGGTGGCCCTCGAGGGCGCACCGGACGGCGGCTGGCGGCCCGCGTGGGGGGCGCTGCTGGCGGGGGGCGAGCCGACCATGCCCCTGGACGGCCGCGAGCCCGCCGTCGCAGCGACCGCCTGGCGGCCACCCCGCCGCCGGCACGCGCGTCTGGCGAGCGTGGAGGCGGCGCTCGCCTGGGCGCACGAGGCGCTGGACGGCGCCCCGCCGGGGTGGAGCGTGGCGCTGCGATCGCCGTCCGCCGGTCGGCTGGCCGCAGACCGCGTGCGCTGGCGCGCGCGGAGCGTCGACGACCTGCGCGCGGCGGCCCGCGAGATCGCCGGCTGGACGGGCGACCCGCCCGACGCGCCCACAGCGGTCGCCGCGGATCCCCGGCCGCCGACCCTCACGGCCGCGCAGCGCGCGGTGGTGACGCACGACGGCGGGCCGGCGGTGGTCGTCGCGGTCGCCGGGGCCGGCAAGACCACCACGATGGTGGCCCGGGTGCGCGACCGGGTGGCGCGCGGCCGGGTCGATCCGCGAGGCCTGCTGGTGGTGAGCTTCTCGCGAGCGGCCATCGCCGCGGTGCGCGCGCAGCTCCGCGACGACCCCGCCCTCGCCGGCGTCGAGGTCCGCACCTTCCACTCGCTGGCGCACCTGCTGCTCGCGACCCGGGCGCGGCTGGGCGGGCGGACCCCGCCGCAGGGCCCGCCGCCCGAGGCGCTGGTGGCGCACGTCGTGCGCCGCGCACGGCGCGAGGCGGCCGCGGCCGACCCCGATCTCGCGGACGCCTGGCGCGACGTCGACCTCCGGGCCTTCGCCGCCTACCGCGGCCGCTGCCTGGCTCGGCTCGAACTGCCCGGGCTGGACGACGGCCTCCCCGCCGGCGCCCGCGACGAGGCCCGCCCACCGCCACCCGACCCCGACCACCCCGACCACCCCGCGCTGGTCGAGCACTTCGAGCGCGTCCGCCGCGGCCTGGGGTGGCTCGACCACGACCAGCTGCTGGTCGAGGCATGGAGGGCACTGCACGCCCACGCCGACCTGCTCGCCTGGGCGCGAGAGCGCTGGCGCGCGGCGATCGTCGACGAGGCCCAGGACGTCAACGCGGTCCAGCTCGCCACCCTCGAGCTGCTCATGGCCGGACGCGACGACGTCATGCTCGTCGGCGACGACGACCAGAGCGTGTACGGCTTCCGCGGCTCGGTGCCCGGGTCGCTGCGCGGCTTCGCCCTGCGGCACCGCGCGACGGTGCTGCTGCTCCCCGAGGCGTTCCGCAGCCGGGCGGAGCCGCTGGCCGCCGCCGCGGCGCTGATGGCGCATGGCGGCGGGCGCTGGCCCGTACGCCCACGGGCGGCGCGCGGCACCGGTGGCCGCCTCACGCTCGACGTCGCCGACGGGCCCGACGCCGAGGCCGGGATCGTGCTCGCGCGCGTCCGCGCGTACCGCGATCGGGGCACGCCGTGGTCCGACCAGGCCGTGCTGCTGCGCCGCTTCGCGCAGTCGACGGCGCTCGAGATCGCCGCGGCACGGGCCGGCGTCCCGCTGCGGCTCGAGGGGGCTCCCCCGCTCGCCCGCCAACCCGCGGTGGTCGCCGCCTGGGCGGGGGTGGCGCTCGCGCTGGGCGCCGCCGGCGAGACGCCCGCGGCCCGCGAACGCGCCTGGCGACGCTGGCTGACCGGACCCGGCGGGCTGCCGCAAGCCGCCGCCTGGGCCGCCGCCGCCCGGCTCGCGCGGCACCCCGGCGCGGGGGCCGACGCCTGGCGCGAGGCCGCCCCGAGGGGGGCCGACCCGGAGACCGGCGCGCGGCTGGTCGCGATCGCCGAGCTCGCGCGCGAGGATGCGGCCGCGGCGCTGCTGGCCGCCGGCGTCAACCCCCGCGCCTGGCCCGCCGACCCGCCACCGGCGCTGACGGCCGCCGTCACGCTCGTGCGCGACACGCGCCAGCGCGACGCACCGACCGATGGCGCCGGCGCCCTGGCCGCGGCGCGGGCGAGCTGGCGCCGGCCGGCGCCGCGCGACGCGCTGCTCGTCACCAGCGTCCACCGCGCCAAGGGCCTCGAGTGGCCGGTGGTGCACGTCCCGGGGATGAACGCCGGCAGCTTCCCGCTCGGCGACGACCCCGAGGAGCGGCGGCTGGCCTACGTCGCCTGGACCCGCGCGCGCGAGGCGCTGCACCTCTATCGGGATGCCCGCGCGCCACCGTCGCCCTTCCTGGACCAGGGCGAGGTGACCCGGATCGCGGCGCTGGCCCGCGACGGCGCCTGGCTGGCGGCGCGACCGCAGGACGGCGCGACGCTGGCCGCCCGCTGGTTCCGGCGCGAGGCGCGGCGACGGTTCGGCGCCGAGGGACGGGGGTACGATGACGCGACCGCGCCCCCCGCCAGCGAGCGGGCGTGCGCGCAGGAGGGCCCCGTTGCACCCCATCGACCGTGACGCGGTACAGGCCGAACTCGACCGGCGGCGCGACCAGCCGGTGTACCTGCACCTGGAGACGACCACCGGCTCGTACACCGCCCTCGGGCCGGAGAAGAAGCCGCCGGTGATCGCCTTCGTGCGCAACGCCCAGGTGACGTACGCGCGCGGGGTCGTCACGGGCCCGGGCCCCTACCGCGTGGGCCTCAAGCTGCAGGAAGGCTGGGTGTACGCCGACGGCCTGACGGACTTCGTGGTGACCGAGCGCGACGAGCTCCTGCTCGCCGGCCACGACCCCGACGGCCACCTCACCGTGGCGCTGCAAGTTTCGGCCCAGCCCTTCCGGGAGGCCTGAGCATGGCGACCCCGACCACCGCCGGCGCGCCCGATGACGCGAGCCACGTCGCGACGGCCGCGCCCTTCGACGCCGCCGCCGAGCGCGGCCTGCTGGTGGTGCTGCCGCACCCCGACGACGAGACCTTCTCCTCGGGCGGCACGATGGCGCGCTGCGCCGACGCCGGCGTGCCCGTCACCTACCTCTGCGGCACCTACGGCGACATGGGGCGGCGCATGGGCCGACCGGCCTTCGCCAACCGCGAGTCTCTGCGCGACATCCGTGAGCGCGAGCTCGCGGAGGCGTGCGCGGTCCTGGGCGCGGAAGCGCGCATGCTCGGCCTGCGCGACAAGTGCGTGGAGTTCGAGGACCCCATCGAGGTCGCAGACCGCGTGCGGGCCGTGATCGAGGAGCTCGACCCCTCCACCGTCATCGCCTTCTACCCCGGCTACGCGGTCCACGCCGACCACGACGCGTTGGGCCTCATCGCCCAGCTCGCCGTGCGCTCGCTGCCGGCGGGCCGCCGGCCGCGCCTGCTGGCCGTGGCGGTCGGCGACCAGGAGGCCAACCGCGCCGCGCTCGGCGAGCCCGGCGTGCTCAGCGACATCTCCGCCACCGTCGATCGCAAGATCGCGGCCCTGCGCGCCCACCGCAGCCAGACCGAGGCGATGTTCGTCAAGTGGGACGAGGACGCCGAGGACGAGCAGGCCAAGGCCTTCCGCGACCGGCTGCTCGGCGGCGAGAAGTTCTACCTGCTCGACCCGCACCACGTCACCGACTACGAGAGGAACCGCCCATGAGCGAGCCCGCCGCGCCTGCCCTGCCGCCCAGCTGCCCCCGACCTCCGCACGCGCTACCGCGAGCTGCTCGCGCGTTGGGTGGCCATCCCCTCGGTGGCCGCCGAGGGCCGCGCCCAGGGCGAGGCCGCCGAGTCGGTCGCGGCGGAGCTGCGCGAGCTGGGCCTGGCCGTCGAGGTCCACCCCACCGACGGCGCGCCGGTGGTGTTCGCGGAGCGCCGCGTGCCGGGTGCCCCCACCGTGCTCTTCTACAACCACTACGACGTGCAGCCGGCCGACCCGCTCGAGGCGTGGACCGCCGACCCCTTCACCCTCGACGAGCGCGACGGCAAGCTGTTCGGGCGCGGCGCCACCGACGACAAGGGGCAGCTCGCCTCGCGCGTCGTCGCCCTCGAGTGGCTCAAGCGGCGCCACGGCGGCGAGCTGCCGGTCGGCGTGGTCTTCGTGGTCGAGGGCGAGGAGGAGGTCGGCAGCCCGAACATGGCGCCCTACGTCACCGCCATGCGCGACCGCCTGCGGGCCGACGCCTGCGTGTGGGAGTTCGGTGGCGTCGACGCCCACGACCGGCCGCACCTCGTCTCCGGCCTCAAGGGCATCGCCACCGTCGACCTGAGCGTCCGCACCGCCGACTACGACCAGCACTCCGGGCTCGGGCCGGTGGTGCAGAACGCCGTGTGGCTCATGGCCGCGGCGGTCGCCAGCCTGCGCGACGCCGAGGGCCGGGTGCTCATCGACGGCTTCTACGACCGCGTCCGTCCCGCCACCGAGCGCGAGGCGCACTACGTCGCCGTCGCCCCCCGCGAGGACGACGTCGTCGCCCGCCAGATCGGGGTCGAGCGCTTCCTCGCCGGCGCCACCGGCAGCGAGTGGCAGCGGCGGCTGCAGCTGGAGCCGGTCGTCAACGTCAACGGCCTGCACGGCGGCTACGGTGGCCCCGGCATGAAGACGGTCCTGCCGGCCTCGGCCACGGCCAAGCTCGACTTCCGCCTGGTGCCCGACCAGGACCCCGAGGAAGTCGTCGGCCTGCTGCGGGCGCACCTCGATCGGCACGGCTTCGGGGCCGTCGAGACGAGGCTGGCCGAGCGCCCCGAGCACCCGAGCCGCGTCGACCCGGACCACCCGTGGGTCCGGCACGCGGCCGCGGCGCTCGAGGAGGCCTACGGCACACCCGCGATCGTCACGATCAGCTCGGGCGGCTCGGGCCCGCTGTCGCCCTTCGTCGACGAGCTGGGCGTGCCGGTGATCATGATCGGCGTCGGCTACGCGGAGGGGCGTGCGCACGCGCCCGACGAGAACGTCCGCTGGAGCGACGTGGAGCGTGGCACCTACGCCACGGTCCGCACGATCGAGCGCTGGGCGGGCCTGACGCCGGACGGCTGAACGCCGGCCGCCGACGCTACGAGCGCGACAGGATCTCGCTGCGACTGAAGCTGCGCGCGCCGTAGACCAGCAGGGCGGCGGCCGCGGCCCAGAAGACGGCGCCCAGCAGCGCCACCAGCGCCACCGAGAAGACCAGCACGCCGGTGGCCTGACCGAGCAACAGCACGATGATCGGCAGGACCACGACGCCGCCGATCTGGTACGCCTCCTGGAAGGTGTTGACGCGCGCCGAGACCAACACGGTGGCGCCGAGCCCGAGGGCGGCGACGGCCGGCGCCACCCACAGCGCCAGCACCCACCACATGCCGGTGGGGAAGAAGATCCGGCCCATGACCGGCCAGGCGGCGGCGTTGGCCACCACCGTGTAGACGAGGAAGCCGCCCCAGGCGACCGCCATCGCCGGGACGAAGCCCGACAGCAGCTTGCCGAGCAGCAGCTCGCGGTCGCTGGTCGGCGTGAACAGCAGCGCCTCGAGCGTGCGCCGCTCCTTCTCGCCGGCGAAGGCGTCGGCGGCGATGACGCTGGCGACCATGAGCGGCACGATGAGGTACATCGGCGCGAAGAGGTACACGAGCATCAGCGTCACGATCGTCTGCTCCTCGCTGAGACCGGCGAAGCGCTG
>JAABRV010000120.1 GCA_011390735.1 Trueperaceae bacterium
CGCCCGCCGAGCGGCACAGTTGAAGAGTGGCATCCCGACCACGCTCGGGATCGAGGAGATGCCCGAGGCCGGGCAGAACACCGTCTCGGTCGCCATGCGCGAGTTCGTGCTCGGCCGCGACGTGCGCTGGGGCGACGAGCTCCCGACCTTCGACGAGCTCAAGCGCACCGTCGTCGAGGAGCGGCGGCGCGAGGAGCCCAGCTTCACCGTCTCCCGCATCAGCTTCGAGAGCGACGACGAGGACTGATCCTCGAGGTCCGCGTGTCGGCCCGACCGTGCGACCCCGACGCGCCCGCGCCCCTGGGGCGCGTCGGCGCCTGACCGCTCCCGACGGCTGCCGCCCGCCGGCTGCGCGGGCGCGGGGTGGGACTCCTGGGGCGGCGCGATGGCGTAACATGTATGCATATGCCGAGTAAAGAGTACCGCCAGCGCCTGATCGAGGAGCTCGTCGAGAAGGAGTTCATCTCCACCCAAGCGGAGATCGCGGAGCACCTCGCGCGCCGCGGGATCAAGGTCACGCAGGCCACGATCAGTCGCGACGTCAACGAGTTGCGCCTCGTGCGGCTGCCGGCCGGACCGGGGCAGCATCGCTACCGATCCACCCCGCTGGCCGCCCAGGAGGACGTCGTCGGCGAGCTGTCGCAGCGTTTCCGGTTGTTCGTGCGCGACCTCGACCGCGGCGACAACCTGCTCGTCATCAACACCGACGAGGGCCACGCGAGCGGGATCGCCTACGTGATCGACAAGCTCGATCGGGACGAGATCGTCGGGACCCTGGCGGGGCAGAACACCATCCTCGTCGTGGCGCGGAGCGTCGAGGCTGCCGTCGAGCTGCTCGCCGAGTTCGAGACGCTGTTGACCTGACCTCGTGCCTCGCGGCGACGCGAGCCCCATGGTGTGGGCGGCTCCAGGGTTCTCACCGGCCCCGTGCTAGCGTCGCCGGCAGTTCCGGAGGTGCCCCAATGGTGCGTCGCACGCTGATCACGTTCCTCATCGCGCTCGTCTCCTGGGCGGCGGCCGTCGATGCCGTCGTCCATCCGTTCCGCAGCCAGGACCCGGTGGTCGGCGTGGCCGTCGCCGAGCGCATCGCCTCGTCGCTGGTCGACGCGGCCGTGCTGGGGCCGGAGGTCGCCCCCATGCTCGTGGCGCCGGTCGTCGTGCCCGGCGGCTTCCTCAACCCCCTGGCGGTCGCCCCGGACGGCGCCTTCGACCTCAGCGGCGTGGCCCTCGTGGCCGGCGGGACCGGGGTGCCGGTCGTCGTCAGCGGCGTGTTGACGATCGAGGACGACGGCTTGCGCCTCGACCTCGTCGGCGCGGTCGACGGCGCCCTGCGCCGGACGACGGTCCGCGCGCCGATGGGCGACCTCGACCTCCTGGTGGCCAGGGCCGCGCCGAGGGTCGCGTGGTGGGCGGGCGTCACGGCGCGGGCCGCACGGCCGCTGGACCTCGCCGGCGACGATCAGGCGCCGGCGCGCGCCCGGGCGCTGATCGGCGCCGGCTTCCCGAGCGAGGCGCTCGAGCTGCTCGAGGGGCTGACGGAGCCACATCCGATCGACGCGCGGCTGCGCGACGACCTCCGCGCCGCCCTCGCCGGCACCGCGGACGGCGACCCCGCGCTGGCCGCGATGGTGGCGCTGTCGGCGAGCGACCCGGAGGTGCCCGACCGCGCCTTCGCGCGCTGGCGCGCCGAGGGCGGCCCGCCCGTCGCGGACGTGTGGGCGGGCGCCTGGGCTCGCGGCATCGGCGACGATGCGGCCGCGGACCGCGCGTTCGCGGCCGCCGCCGCGTCCTACCCGTTCGGGCGCGCCGCGCAGGCGGCCGACCGCGTCACCGCGGCGCTCGACGCCGACGATGCGGCCGCCGTCGCCGCCGCGCGCCAGGACCTGGTCGGCCTGCTCGACGCCGGCGAACCCGCCGCGCTGCTGGCGGCCGCCCTCGTCGCCGGCGCGCTCGAGGACGACGATCTCGAGGACGCCCTGCTGGCGTCCCTGGGTCGCTCGGCACCCTTCCTGGTCTACCCGTTCGAGCGGCGCTCGTTCCTGGCGTTCGCGCGCGACGACGCGCTGACCGCCGCGCAGACCCTGGCGATCGCGGTCGAGCTGGACCCCGACAGCGACCTGTACTGGACGAACCTCGGCTGGTCCTGGTACCTGCTCGGCTTCCTCGAGCGTTCCGAGGAGGCCTCCCTGCGCGCCATCGAACTCGATCCCGGCCAGTACATCGCGCGCTTCAACCTCGGCCTCGTGCGGGTGGTGACCGATCGCCTGGAGGCCGCGCTCGGCGACTACCGCGAGGCGATCCGCCTCGACCCGGACGTCGATCGTGAGGCGATCGCGGACCTGGTCGCGGCCGAGGTGGACTACCCCGAGGCGGTCGGGGTGTCGTACGCGCTCGGCTTCCTGCGCGATCGGGCCGGCCTGCGCGAAGAGGCGGCCGAGGCGTACGAGCGCTACGTCGAGCGTGTCGCGGCGCAGCCCGACGCCGCGGGCGCCGATGCCGCCCGCGCGCGCGAGGCCGAGGCCCGGATCGTCGCCCTGCGCGCTCCGCTCCCGCCGATCGAGATCCTGGACCCACCCACGCTCAGCCTCGGGCGGCGCGGGCCCGCCGTCGAGACCGCCCAGCCGGGCGACCCGCTGACGGTCACCTTCGAGGTCGCGACGCCGGGCGACGCGTTGCCGCGCAGGCTCGAGCTCGCCGTCGAGCTCCTCGGCGCGGACGGCGAGACGCTCGTCGCGGACGCCGCAGCGGTCGACGTGCCGACCGGCGCCATCGGCTACGTCCTCGACCTGCTCGAGATCGAGCTGCCCGAGACGCTGGCGGGCGGCGACTACACGCTCGTGGTCGTCGCGACCGGCGACGGCCAGGAGGCCCGCGCCACCCGCGAGGTGCCCGTGGCGGGCGCGCCGGACCGCCTGCGCCGCCTGGTCGGGCGTGGCCTGGTGCCGACGACGCTCGAGACGGGCCAGAACCTGATCTCGGCGCGCGACCTCGGCGTCGCGCCGAGCACGGTGTGGGCGCGCTGGCTGGAGGAGCTGCGCGGCGCCGCCGCGTTGGCGGAGGAGGCGCTGCCGGTCGCGACCAGCGGGCGCTTCGCCGACATGTCGGGCGGCGAGGTCTTCGCCAGCGTCAGCGAGGCCGACGTGCTGGACTTCGTCGATCACCTGCTGGAGAGCGGCGCGAACCGCTCGACCTTCGTCCTCGCCGACGCCTTCGCGCAGTGGGCGTTGGACGGCGCGCCCTGATGGACGGCGCGCCCTGACGGACGGCGCGCCCTGACGGGCGTGCCCGCCCCGATGGCCGGGGCTCAGCCGATCAGGCGCTCGACGATGCGGAAGCCGGCCAGGTAGGTCCCGGCGACCGACCCGAGGGTCGCCAGCACGAAGACCAGCAGGGCCCGGGCCGCGCGGTTCGACCACCAGCCGCGCGGCGAGGTCACCGCTTGCCGCAGGTTCTCCAGGTCGCCGACGCGGGGGCGGCGCAGCGCGAGTTCGACGCCGGCGGCCACGAAGCCCGCGCCGACCATCGGGTTGAGGGAGGTGAAGGGGGCCGCCACCATGGTCGCCAGGACCGTGAGTGGGTGGCCGAGCGCGAGGGCCGCACCGAGGCCGGCGAGCCCGCCGTTGATCACGGTCCACTCCAGCAGCAGGCGCCAGCCGAGCTCCTGCTCGCGGCCGAAACCGATGGCGAAGCCGGTCACGATCAGCGCCACCAGCAGCCAGGGAAGGACGCGCTTGGCGATGCCGGGCGGCGGCGTGCGCTGGAGTCGCAGGAGCTCCTCGGCGGTGGCCGCCGCGCCCGGATCGGGCGCCTCGAGCTCGTTCGCGATCCCCGCCAGATGCCCCGCGCCCACCACGACCAGGACCGACTCGGGCGCCGTGCCGCGGCGCCGGGCGCGGGCGAGCTCCTGACGCAGCCGGGCGGCCATGAAGCGGTCGCGCTCGGCGATCAGCGGCTCGTAGACCCGTCGCTCGTCCTCGGCGAACTCCGCGAAGGTCGACGCCAGCACGTCCCCCTCCTTGAGCCGTTCGATCTCCGCCTCCTCGATCGGCTGACGGCTGACGACGCTGCCGAGCACGCCCGCGAGCAGGGTGGCGCGCTGCCACCACGGGACGTTGGCGACGACCCGCCGCAGCGTGACGCCGAGGTCCCGGTCGATCAGCCACAGCGGCAGTCCGTGGGCGCCAGAGCGGTCGATCGCCTGGCGCATCTCGGCGCCGGGTTCGATGCCGAGCTGGTCGGCCAGCCGCTGCTGGAAGGCGCCCAGCGCCAGGCTGACCGCGACCATCCCGAGCTTGCCGGCCTTCCACGCCTGCCACAGGTCGAGCCGGGCGAAGCTCTCCCGGTCGGCCAGCGCCGCGTGGCGGGCGGGGTCGAGCTCGATGGCGACGGCGTCGAAGCCGCCGCCATCGATCGCCTCCGCGACCTCCTCGGCGCTGCGGCGGGAGACGTGGGCGGTGCCCAGCAGCGTCAGCCGCACGCCGTCGACGTCGAGCGTGCGGCGCGGTCCCGTCACGGGCAGCGGGGCGTTGGGCTCGGGGGGCGTCGCGGTCATGGGCGCGAGTGTACCGCCGCACGCCCCGCGCCGCGGTCGGCCTGGGGCTAGGATGGCGGGGATGGCCCGCCCCGACCCCGAGACTGCCGCCGGCACCCGCGGTTCCCTCTACGCGCAGGTGCGCCTCGCGCGCCTGTGGCTGCCGGTCGTCATCGTCGGGGTCGTCCTCGTCCACCAGCTGGTCGTCCTGCCGCTCGGCGGGGCGGGCTTCCGTTTCTGGGGACAGCTGCTGTTCTACGCGCTGCTCGGCCCCATCGTCACGTTCGTCGTCCTCGACTGGATCGCCCAGGCGCTGCGGGAGCGCGAGCAGGCGCAGCAGGAGTTGCAGCGGCTCTACCGCGAGCTGAGCGACAGCTTCGCCCTGCTGCGTGGGCTGCAGCGGGTGACCGAACGCTTCGCCGCGGCGCCGGACCTGCAGGCCGCGGTCGCCGCGGCCGTGCAGGGCGCGCGCGACGCGACCGGGGCGCGCGCCGTCGTCCTCGTCCTGCGCCAGGGCATCACGGCGTCGGACCGGGAGCTCGCCATCGCCGAGGACGCGCCCGAGCTGCGCGCGCTCGAGGCGCATGCCCGCGAGGTCGATCGCGGTTGGGCGTCGGCCGGACCGGGTGAGGGGCGCTGGCGGGGCGAGGGCGTGGTGGTGGCGTACCCGCTCGTGTGGGGCGGGCGTCACGAGGGCAGCCTGCATGCCTGGTTCGCCACGGACCCCGACGCCAAGGCCCGCGAGACCCTGTCGATCCTCGCCTCCGAGTTCGCCGCCGCAGCCGAGGCGGTGCAGGCCCGCACGCGCGACCTGCTCACGCTGTTCGAGGTCGATCGCAGCATCCGCGCCGAGGGGAACCTGGCGCGGCTCCTCGACTCCCTGCTGACGCAGATGGCCGCCAGGGTCGGAGCCGAGGGCGCCGGCGTGTTCCTCGTCGACGAGGACGGCTTCCTGCAGCTGCGTGCCGCGGTCGGGCAGGGGCTGCCGGCCATGGCCAAGTCGGGCGTGCCACCGGTGCGCCTGGGGGAGGGCGTCATCGGTCGCGCGGCCGCCGCCGGCGAGGCGCAGGTCGTCGACCGCCTGCGCGAGTTGGCGGACGACGGCTGCGACCCGCTGCTGCGCGGCGCGGGCTCGGCGGTGCTGCTGCCGCTGCTCGCCGGCGACGGTGCCGCGGCCGGCGTGCCGAACACGATCGGTTTGGTTGCCCTGACCCACCCCGACCCCGACCGCTTCGACGCGGTCAACGTCCCCTTCCTGGCGTTGCTGGCGGGTCAGGTGACGCTGGCGGTGCGGAACGCCGACGCCTACCTGCAGTCGGAGGAGCTGGCGATCGCCGAGGAGCGCGCGCGGATCGCGCGCGAGATCCACGACGGGGTCGCGCAGTCGTTGGCGTTCGCCGCGCTCAAGCTCGACCTCGTGGCGCGCATCCTGCGGCGCGACCCCGACAAGGCGGAGGAGGAGGTGCGGCGGGCGAAGGACACCATCCGGGAGATGATCCGCGAGGTGCGGCGCAGCATCTTCGCGCTGCGGCCGATCGACCTGGAGCGCTTCGGACTGGTCGAGACCGTCCGGCGCTACGCCGTCGATTTCGGGCAGCAGAACGACGTGCGCGTCGAGCTCGAGCTCGCGCCCGTCGAGAGCGTCTCGGTCAAGACCGAGGCGGTGCTGTTCCGCATCTTCCAGGAGGCCATGCACAACGTGGCGAAGCACGCCAACGCGGTCAGCGTCCGCATCGCGCTGCGCGACGGCGATGCCGGAGCCGAGCTCGAGGTCGCCGACGACGGGGTCGGCTTCGACCCCCTCGAGGTCGGCGACCGGGTGACGACGGCCGGCAGCCTGGGTCTACGTCAGATGCGCGAGCGGGTCGAGGGGCGCGGGGGGCGACTCGAGGTCGTCAGCCGACCAGGCGAAGGGACCCGCGTGCATGCGCGGGTCCCGGGCTGATCGACGTGGCTGGCGGCCGCCGCCGCGGCCCGCCGCGAGCTCGAGGAGCGCCGCCGGCTGGCCTACGTCGCGTTCACCCGCGCGCGCGAGCTCCTGCTCGTCAGCGATCGCGGCGGCGCCAACGGCGGGCTCCGTGCCGCGCTGGACGACGCCCTCGCGGTCGACGGTGTGCGGCACGAGGAGGTCCCCTGCGACCCGTCGCTGGCGGCCGGTCCGCCGCCGCTGCCGCCCGTGCCGCGGGCGCCCGATCCCGACGACCCGGCGTGGCACCGCGGGGCCACGACCCGCGGGTAACCTGGTCGCCGATGCCAAGCGTGCTGCACCTGGCCGACCTGCACCTGGGATGGACGCCGCGCGGGCTCCCCGCCGACGTGGCCGCGAGCGTGCGCCGCCGCCGCGACGCGCTCCTCGGCCAGGCCGTCGACCTGGCCCTCGCCGAGCGCGTCGACCTGGTGGTCATCGCGGGCGACCTGTTCGAGTCGTACGAGCCGGCGGCGGCGCTGGTCGACGAGGCGCTGGCGCAACTGCGGCGGCTGACGGGCGCCGGCGTCGCGCTGATCACGGTGCCGGGCAACCACGACGAGCTGACCTACGCGCGCTCGGTCTACCGGCGCGCGGCGCAGGACTGGCCCGGCGTCCTCGTCACCCGGCCCGACCCCGGCCCGGTCGCCGACCTGCGGCTGGCGGGGGAACGGGTGCAGGTGACCTCCCTCGCGTACGTGGGCGGCGTCACGCCGGCGCTCGAGCCGCTGCGCGCGTTCCCGCGAGGCGAGGGCGGCATCGCGCTGGCGGCGTTCCACGGCACCCTGGTCGGTCCGCACGTGCGCCCGGGCGATCCGTTCGGCGGCGGCCGCTCGCTGCCGCTCGACCAGCGGGCGCTCGCCGAGGCCGGCTTCGCCTACGTCGCGCTCGGGCACCTGCACGTGCCGCAGGAGGTCGCGCTCGCCGGCGGCGGCCCGGCGGTCTACCCCGGTTGCGTCGGCGGCAAGGGGCCGAGCGATCCCGGCGCGGCGCACTGGACCCTCGTCGAGCTCGGCCGGGGCGGGGCGCGGGTACGGCGGGTCGCGGCCGACG
>JAABRV010000121.1 GCA_011390735.1 Trueperaceae bacterium
ATCCGCGCCAAGTGGGGCCTCGACCGCCCGCTGACCGAGCAGTTCTTCCTATGGGCCGGCAACCTGCTGCGCGGCGACTTCGGCGAGTCGCTCATCCGCGCCGGCGTGCCCGTGCGGCAGATGATCTTCGAGGCGATCCCGGTCACCGCGATGCTCAACGTCTACGCGCTGTCGCTGGCGATCCTGGTCGCCATCCCGTTCGGCATCGCCGCGGCCGTGCGCCGGAACTCGTGGGTCGACTACGCCTCCAACGTCATCTCCTCGCTGGGCATCGCCACCCCAAACTTCTGGCTGGCGCTCATGCTCATCGTGCTGTTCGCGCTCTACGTGCCGCGCTGGTTCGGCGACCTGCCTCTCGTCGGGCGTATCCCGCCGTTCGGCCTGCGCAGCTGGCAGGGGTGGATCCTGCCGGTCATCGTCATGGCCACCGAGGAGATGGCGGTGCTCATGCGCATCACCCGCGGCGCCGTGCTCGAGCTGCTGCCGCAAGACTTCGTGCGCACCGCGCGCAGCAAGGGCCTCGCCGAACGCCGGGTGCTCTACCGCCACGTGGTCTCGAACGCGATGCTCCCCGTGGTGACCGTCATCGGCTTCCGGATCGCGTTCATCCTCTCGGGGACGATCATCGTCGAGAACGTCTTCGCCCTGCCGGGCATCGGCCGGCTCTTCGTCGACTCGGTGCTGCGCCTCGACTACCAGGTGGTGCAGTCGCTGGTCGTCGTCTTCGCCGTGCTGGTGGTCGTCATCAACCTGCTCACCGACCTCGTCTACGCGCTGGTCGACCCGCGCATCCGGATCTCGTGAGGCCGTCATGACCACCGCCCCGACCGACCCCAACCTCGAACCGCAGTTGCCCGCGTCGGCCGGCGACGCCGCGCCGCCGACGAGCGGGCGCGCGCTGCGCCGCTTCTTCGCCAACCGCATGGCCATCGTCGGCCTGCTCGTGGTGCTGGCGCTCGTCGCCCTGGCGGTGTTCGCCCCGCAGATCGCGCCCCATCACCCCAACGACGACATCTTCCGCGGCATGCGCGGCGTCGGCCCCTCGTGGGAGCACCCCATGGGCTTCGACCACCTCAGCCGCGACCTGCTCAGCCGGGTGATCTACGGCACCCGCATCGCCCTGCTCGTGGGCATGATCTCGACCTTGATCTCCGTGCTGATCGGCGTCGTCGTCGGCGCGATCGCCGGCTACTTCGGCGGCTGGATCGACGAGGTGCTGTCGCTCATCACCGACGCGCTCATGGCCTTCCCGCTCATCGCCCTGCTCATCGTGCTGGCGGCGGTGATGGGGCCCAGCCTCAGCACCACGATCATCGTCATCGGCGCGACGGTATGGGCGCGCTACGCGCGTGTGGTGCGCGCCGAGGTCATGAGCCTGCGCGAGCGCGACTTCATCACCGCCGCCCGGGCGCTCGGCGCCTTCGACGCGCGCATCATCTGGAAGCACGTGGTGCCCAACGTGCTGACGTCCGTCATCGTGCTCGCCAGCCTGCAGGTCGGCTCGATCATCATCCTCGAGTCGGCGCTGTCGTTCCTCGGTCTCGGCGTGCGCCCACCCACCGCCACCTGGGGCGGCATCCTCTCCGACGGCCGCGCGTTCATCCTGCGCTACCCGCACATCGCGATCTTCCCCGGCATCATGATCGTCATCACCGTGCTGGCGTTCAACTTCATCGGCGACGGCCTGCGCGACGCCCTCGACCCGCATCAGAAGACGAGCCGGACGGGCAAGACGTGAGGGTCTTCCTCGGCGGCATCGTCACCGAGACGAACACGCTGTCGCCCATCCCCACCGGGGCCGACGACTGGGTCGTCGTGCGCGACCTCGCCGACGCCGAGGCGGGCGGCGCGCTGGAGGCCTTCGCGCAGGAGGCGACCGCGCGCGGCGACGAGCTCGCCTTCGGCCTGTACGCCTTCGCCATGCCCGGGGGCGTGACCACCCGGGCGGCCTGGGCAGGACTGCGCGACGAGCTGCTCGGCATGCTGCGGGACGCCCTCCCGGTCGACGCGGTGCTGCTGCCGCTGCACGGCGCGATGGTGGCCGACGGGGTGGACGACGCGGAGGGCGAGCTCATCGCCCGCGTGCGCGAGACCGTCGGGCCCGACGTCAAGATCGGCGTGCACATCGACCTCCACTGCCACCTCACGCAGGCCATGCTCGACGGCAGCGACGCGCTGGTGATCTACAAGGAGTACCCGCACACCGACATGGCCGACCGCGCGCGCGGCCTCTACGCGCTGATCGCCGACACGGTGGCGGGGAGGATCCGCCCGACGATGGCGATGTTCGACTGCCGCATGATGGGCATCTACCCCACCAACCCGCAGCCGATGCGAGGCTTCGTCGACGCGATGATGGCGGCGGAGGGCGTGCCGGGCGCGCCCGGCCAGGACGGCATCCTCTCGCTGTCGCTCGGCCACGGCTTCCCTTGGGGCGACGTCCCCGACTCGGGGGCACGCTTCCTGGCCATCGTCGACGGCTTCGCCGTCGACGATGCCTTGGCAGTCGCTCACGCGACTGCAGAGAGTTGGGGCCGCCGCTTCCACGATCTGCGCCGCGAGGTGGCCGTGAAGCCGCTGCCGCTCGACGCCGCGCTCGACCGCGCGCTCGCCGTGCTCGAGGGCGGCCGCGGACCGGTCGTGATCGCCGACCAGGCCGACAACGCCGGCGGCGGCGCCCCGTCGGACAGCACCTTCGCGCTGCGCCGCCTGCTCGAGCGCCGCGTCGAGGGCGCCGCCGTGGCCATGATGTGGGACCCGATCGCGCACCACCTGGCGCGCGCCGCCGGCGTGGGTGCGCGGCTGACGCTGCGGCTCGGCGGCAAGATGGGCCCCGCGTCGGGCGACCCGCTCGACCTCGACGTCACCGTCATGGGGCTCGAGGACGGCCTGGTGCAGCGCTGGCCGCAGACCGAGGGGGCCGTCGACAGCCCCGGCGGCGACGTCGCGCACCTGCGGGTGCACGGTTTCTCCGGCCAGACCGGCGGCCCGGAGGTCGACGTCATCGTCACCACCCGCCGCGGCCAGGTGCTCGGCCTCGAGCCCTTCACCGCCTTCGGCATCACGCCCGAGACGCACCGGATCCTGGTGGTCAAGTCGATCCAGCACTTCTACGCGGCCTTCGCGCCGATCGCGGCCGAGGTCGTCTACATGGCGGCGCCGGGCGCGGTCGCGCCGATCATGGAGCAGATCCCGCTCGTGCGCGCCGACCTGCACAAGTACCCGTGGGTGGAGGCGCCGTTCGGGGAGGGGTGAGGGCGGAGGTCCTCAGACGCCCCGGTAGACGTCGCGGCGGTCGCCGACGCGGATCACCAGCACGATCAGTTCGGCGTCGCGGATCTCGTAGGCGATGCGGTAGCGCCCCTGCCGTACCCGGTAGCGTTCGCCGCCCGCGAGCTTGACGCAACCCCGCGGCCGCGGCTCCTGCCCCAGACGCTGGATCCGCTCCACGACCCGGCGCCGGTCGGCCGTGCCGCCGATGTCCTCGATCTCGCGCGCCGCCGAGGGCTTGATGCGCAGGCTATAGCCGGCCACGCTGCCGGAGGCCCTTGACGAACGTCTCGAGGTCCATCTCCGGCTCGGCTCGGCGCTCCTCGATGGCAAGCAGGTCGCTCGCGTCCTCCGCCAGGCTCAGTCGGACCGCCTCGTTGACCAGATCGGACACCGACCGCTCGGTCTCCGCCGCCTTGAGGCGCAGCGCCCGGTGCAGCTCCGGATCGAAGTAGACGGTGGCGCGCTTGTGCGAGGCGTCCATACGGCCACCATAGCGACATGACGTCATGACGTCAACGGCGCGGGCTCTCGACTTCCGGCTCAGGGGTCCCTGATCAGGCGTCCGGCGCGTCAGGCGCCGTCGCGCAGCGCCGCGGACCGCCCCACGAAGGCGAACGCCAGCAGCAGCGCGCCGGTCAGCCAGCCGCCCAGGGCGAACGCGCCCGGAACGTAGAGCGCCAGCGCCAGCCCGGCGAGCACGAGCGCGCCCGCCAGCACGGCGTACTGCCACATGCCGTAGAGGAAGACGAACGGTAGGTAGTGGGCGCCGAGCGCGACCATGAACGCCGGGTAGAACCACTCGAGCCGGTAGAGCGCGGCAGCGCCCACGACGGGCAGCGTGAGCGGCAGGACGAACGCCACCTGCATCGCCAGGCCGTTCATCGGATGGCCGCGCGGCAGCGCCGCGGGCCGGCCCATGACGCGGAGGACGAGCTGCGTGAGCGGGAAGATCGCCACGCCGCCGAAGATCAGGAGGTAGATCGCGGCGCTTGGCGTGCGCCAGGTCGCGATCGCAGCCGAGGCCAGCCACAACGCCGCCGACACGAGGGAGCCGGCGAAACCGCCGACGTACACGGTCCGAACGTCGCGCTGGGCCTGTCGGATCTCCATGTCGCCCACCTCCCCGGGGGCACGCACCATGCACGGTACCCACGGCGGCATGCGCCGGCACGGGTCGAACGCCATCTCCGCGGCGGCGCGGGGGCTGCCGCGGGTAGGCTGGTCCCCATGCCGGCCGCTCGCCCCTTCCACCTCATGGCGAAGCCCACCGGGGCCATCTGCAACCTCGGCTGCGACTACTGCTACTTCCTGAAGAAGGAGGAGCTCTACCCGGGGTCGTCGTTCCGCATGTCGGACGCCGTGCTGGAGGCCTTCGTCGAGCAGATGGTCGCGGCGCAGCCCGGGCCCGAGGTCGCCTTCGCCTGGCAGGGCGGCGAGCCGACGCTCATGGGCCTCGACTTCTTCGAGCGGGCGGTGGCGTTGGCGGAGGCGAGCCGTCGGCCCCACCAGCGGGTCACCCACACGCTGCAGACCAACGCCACCCAGCTCGACGACGCCTGGGGCGCGTTCCTCGCGCGGCACGGCTTCCTCGTCGGCGTCAGCCTGGACGGCCCGCGGGCGCTGCACGACCGCTACCGCCGCGACAAGGCCGGCCGCGGCAGCTTCGACGCCGTCATGCGCGGGGTCGACGTCCTGCAGCGCCACGAGGTCGAGTGGAACGCGCTCGTCACCGTCCACGCGGGCAACGCCGAGGCGCCGCTCGAGGTCTACCGCTTCCTGCGGGATGCGGCCGGCGCGCGCTTCGTGCAGTTCATCCCGATCGTCGAGCGCGCCGACCCGAGCGGCTTCCAGGTCGGCACGGCGCTCACCGAGCGCAGCGTGTCGGGCGAGGCCTACGGCCGCTTCCTGCTGGCCGTGTTCGAGGAATGGGTGCGGCGCGACGTCGGCGCCGTCTTCGTCCAGGCCTTCGACGACCTGCTCGGCAAGCACCTCGGCGCGCCCGGCGGCATCTGCGTCCACCAGCCCACCTGCGGCGACGCGCTGGCGCTGGAGCACACCGGCGACGTCTACGCCTGCGACCACTACGTGCAGCCGGACCACCGGCTCGGCAACCTGACCGAGCTGCCGCTCGCCGCCCTGGTCGACGACCCGCGGCAGCGGGCCTTCGGCGAGGCCAAGCGCGGCTCGCTGACGGCGCAGTGCCGCCGCTGCCCGGTGCTGGCGTTCTGCCACGGCGGCTGCCCCAAGGACCGCGTGGGCGTCAGCGTCGACGGCGAGCCCGGCCAGCACCACCTGTGCGACGGCTACCTCGCGTTCTTCTCGCGCACGGCGCCGGCGATGCGCTGGATGGCCGATGCCTGGCGCCGCGGCGAGCCGCCCGCGGGAATCATGGTCGCGGTGCAGGGCGGGTCGCTGCGGCCGCTACTGCCGGCCTGAGCCCGGCGTCACCCGGGGGCCGAGCGCGAACCTTGCCAGGCGCCGGTAGCCGCCGTCCGCCTCGACGAACAGGTCCAGGTGCCGGGCGCGCAGCCGGAACGGGAGGCGCCGCTCGAACGCCGCGCGGAACGCGGCGAGCATGTCGGCCAGGTCGTCCGGCGTGCGCCCCAGTCCGATCGTCAGGTGGAACGTCGGCCGCCCCGCGTCCGGTCGCACGCTCGGGAACGCCCGGTGGACGGCCCCCGCGACGGCCTCGAAGGGCGCGACCGGGCTGGGTGCGAGCCACAGGACGGAGGTGGTCGGGAAGCAGCAGATCGACCCCGCGACGAAGTCGAAGGGCTCGGTCGCCGCGGCGACCCGCCGCAGGCGCGCCCACGCCTCGTCATCGAGCGAAGCGAGCGGCAGGAAGGGGGCCGCGACGGTGACGTGGAACGGCACGACGGCGCCCGGGTGGTGGATGTGCCGGTGCCGGAAGGCTGCCAGGCCCGCGGGCGTGGGCGACGCCGGGATGACCAGGGCCGTGGCGCCTTGGGCGTTCGGCTGCGGAACCGCCATGGGCCATCTTCGCACCGCGAGGCGCCGCCCTGGCCGGGCCGCTGACGCGGCGGCACACCGCGCGCCCCACGCGGCGGCGCGACGGACCTTCAGCCGAACGCCTCGGGCTCCGGCCCGCCCTGCCAGCGCCAGGCGATGGTGTCGAGCAGCAGCTGCCAGTCCGCGGGGACGTGGGCATGGCCGCCCTCGCGCAGCGCGACCCGCAGCGCGTCGGGCGCGCCCAACAGGCGGTACGCCTCGCCCGCCGCCCGCGCGGCCGCGACCGTCCCGGCGGGGTTGGCCCAGCGGTCGTCGACGCCGCAGGTGAGCAGCAGGGCGCGCGGCGCGACGGCTGACAGCAGCGCGTGCTGGTCGAAGGGCAGCTCGCGCTCTCGTCCCAGGTGGTCGCTCAGCCGCGGCCCGAACCAGGTGGGGAATGCCCGCGCGACGTCGAGCGTCTCGGCGCCCTCCCCCAGGACGCGGTACGGCGCGGCGCCGCCCGCCCCGGAGGCATGCGCGTGCACCAGCGCGATCCGCTCGTCGGTGGCGCCGGCCAGCAGCGCGGCCTTGCCGCCGCGCGAGAAGCCGGCAACGGCGATCCGCTCCGGGTCGATCTCGGGCCGATCGCGCAGCAGCTCGACGACGCGCTGGAACGCCCACGCCCAGGCCGATAGCGCCCCGAAGGTCGCGCCCGGCACGAGGTCGAAGAGGCCGCCGCGGCGCCCCGGCGGCGGCCCGCCCCCCTCGGCGCGGCCGGCGTCCGGCGCGACCTCGGTGCGGTCGAAGACGGCGAGGGCGACGCCGCGCGCCGCGAAGCGGGCCAGCGTCGCATCGTCGAGGTGCCACCAGCACCCGTCGCCGTAGGCGACGGCCGGGACGGGCGCGGGCGCGTCGGGGAGCAGCAGTCGCACGGCGAACGCCGCCTCGCTGCCGCGAAGGCGGGCGCGCGCCGTCAGCGCGAGCAGCCGCGGCGCGCCCGGCATGTGGTGCACCTGCGTCTCGCTGCGGGTCTCGAACGCCACGACGTCGGGCGCGGGCGGGAGCCCGCCGTAGCCGAGGTCCACGACGACGTCGCGCCACGCGCCGGCACGCGCCGCCCAGTCCGCGGCCGTCTCGACGCGGCGGCCGTCGGGCCAGGCGAGGAGGTCGGGGAGTTCGTCCAGGACGGTGGTCGGGCCCCCGGGAAGGTCGCGCGCCGCGGGCCAGGCGGCGGGCGGTGGCTCCGGGTCGACGTCGATCGCGCCGTCCGCCGGTTCCACGGACCCCGCACGCGCCCGCATGCGCCGCAGCAGCGCCGTCACCCGCCG
>JAABRV010000122.1 GCA_011390735.1 Trueperaceae bacterium
GCCGACGCCGCCGATCAGCGTCAGGTCGGCGGGCAACACGGCGGCCGCCTGGCCGAACAGGAAGGCGTCGAGTCCCGCCTGCGCGGCGCCGACCTGACGCTGCGCGTAGGTGAGCAGCACCGTGCCGACGGCGAAGAAGAGGCTGAGCGAGACGCCGAGGGCGGCGTCGTCCTTGATGCGGGTGGTGCGCGTGAGCAGGAGCACCAGCAGGGCCGCCAGCGCCCCGCTGATCAGCGCGCCGGCCAGGATCGGCGTCAGCGAGCGCGAGCCGGAGACGAGGAAGCCGAGGGCGATCCCCGGCAGGGCCGCGTGGCTGAGCGTGTCGCCCAGCAGGCTCTGGCGCCGCAGCAGCGCGAAGCTGCCGAGCGCGCCGGCGACCGTGCCGACGAGCGCGGCGCCCAGCGCCACGCTGCGGACGGTGAAGTCGCCGAGGAGCGCGACGAGGTCCATGGCGTCGCGGGCGCCCGTCAGGCGACGGGGGTCCGTGCCTCCTCGATGGGCGCACGGTCGGCGGTTGCGGCGGCCGGCGGCTGCCCCTCGGTGGCCCCCAGCAGCACCACGCGGGGTCCGTAGGCCGCCCGCAGGTTCTCGGCGGTGTAGACCTCGGTGACCGGCCCCTGCGCGATGACCCGGACGTTGAGCAGCGCCAACCAGTCGAAGTAGGTCGCCACCGTCTGCAGGTCGTGGTGGACGGCGACCACCGTCTTGCCGCGCGCGCGCAGGTCCTTGAGCAGGTCGACGATGGCGCGCTCGGTGGTGGCGTCGACGCCGGCGAAGGGCTCGTCCATGAGGTAGAGGTCGGCGTCCTGCACCAGGGCCCGCGCGAGGAACACCCGCTGCTGCTGCCCGCCGGAGAGCTGGGCGATCTGGCGATCGGCGAACGCGTCCATGCCGACCATCGCGAGCGCCTCGAGCGCCTCGTCGGCCTCGGTGCGGCGCGGCCGGCGGAACCAGCCGAGCCGGCCGTAGAGCCCCATCGTCACGACGTCGAGCGACGTGGTGGGGAAGTCCCAGTCGACCGAGGTGCGCTGCGGCACGTACGCGACGCGGCGGCGCTGCTCGCGGTAGGGGCGGCCGTGCACGTAGACGTGGCCCGCGTTCGGCCGCACCGCGCCGATGATGCAGCGCAGGAGCGTGCTCTTGCCCGCGCCGTTGGGCCCGACGATCGCCGCGAGCACGCCCGGCGGGACGTTGAGGTCGACGTCCCACAGCACCGCCTGGTGGGCGTAGCTGGCCGTCAGGTCCTCGACGTGGAGGGCCAGCGTGGGCTCGTGGACGCCGCCGACGACGGTCATGGCAGGTTCCAGGCGGCGGCCCAGTCGGCGAGCGCGTCGGGCCACGGCGCCACCTGGCCGCCGAGGGCCGTGACGATCGTGATGACGTTGTGCCGCAGCATGCCGATCAGGGTCCCCTCGGGCGTCCCCGCCTCGCCCATGGCGTCGCCGTAGAGGGAGCCGCCGATGGCGACCTCGCCGCCGCGGTCGCGGGCCGCCGCCAGGACGGCCTCGATCGTGCGGGGGCTGATCGTGCTTTCGACGAAGATCGCGGGCACGCCGGTGGCGAGCACCAGGTCGGCGGTCGCACGGATGTCGGCGATGCTCGCCTCGGACTCCGTGCTGATGCCCTCGACCCCGTGGACGGCGAGGCCGTAGGCGCGCCCGAAGTAGCGGAAGGCGTCGTGCGACGTCACCAGCGTGCGGCGCGCCTCGGGGACGGCGGCCACGCTGGCGGTCGCCCAGGCGTCCAGGGCGAGCAGGCGTTCGGCGTACGCAGCGGCCTGCGCGCGCACCCCATCGCCGCAGTCGGGCCGCAGTGCCGCGATGGCGTCGGCGGCCGCGGCCGCGGCGTGCGACCAGAGCTCGGCGTCGAGCCACAGGTGGGGGTCGGCGCGGCCGGCGTAGTCGTCCTCGCCGTCCAGCAGGGCCGCGTCCGCGTCGGCCGAGGCGCCCGCCGCGGCGGCTTCGGCGGCGGCCTCCGCCAACGCGAGCGTCGGGACGCGCGACCCCAGTCGGTCGAGCACGGCGCCCAACTGACCCTCGAGACCGAGGCCGTTGTGCACGATCAGCTCGGCGCGGCCGAGGCGGTCGACGTCGCCGGCGCTGGCACGGTAGAGGTGCGGGTCGATGCCGGGGCCCATGAGGTGGACGACGTCGGCGCACGCGCCGCCGACCTCCCGGACGGTGTCGGCGACCATGGCGGTGGTGGTGACGACGCGCAGCGGCGCAGTTGCCTGCGCCCAGGCGGCGCCCGTGAGCAGGCCGGCGAGCGTCACCGTCACGATCCACGCAGCGCGTGCGCGGGGGGTGCGGGGGTGGTTCGGGGTGGTGCGGGGCATCACGTTCCTTCCGGGGTGCCGAAGCATGGTTTCGGCATTCCTAAAAGAAGGATACGGGACACCCTAGCGGGCGTCAAGCGTGCGGGAAGCGCCTCAGCCGGCCGCCGCCCTCGCCCGCAGCAGGTCGCGGGCCAGCGACAGCGAGACGACCAATGGGTTGGCCGCCAGCGCACGCGCCATCGCCGCGGGATCGTCGGCCCAGATCGCGTCCGCGGCCGCCGCCTGGTAGTCGGCCAGCATTCGCAGCAGGCCCAGTTGATCGCGGGCGAAGTGTCCCTGCGGCTCCGGGGTCACGCGGCCCCCCGCCACGCTGCACGGCACCTCGACGATGCGCTCGGGGTCGAGGTCGGGCAGCGCGCCGTCGTTGCGCACGTTGAGGGTCAGGCGCGCCTCCTCGCCGGTGGCCAGGGTGCGCAGCACGCGCACGGCGAAGTCGCCGAACACCGACCCGCCGCGGCCGTGGGCCAGGCGTGGCGCCTCGGCCCGCGCCTGCGCCTCGAAGTGGCGGTACATCGCCGGCAGCTCCTCGAGGATGGTCTCGGCCCGCGTGCGGCCCGCTGCGAGGGCGTCGGCGACGCTCGCCTCGCGGTCGTAATAGTAGGGCAGGTAGCCGTTGGGCACGCGACCGTAGGCCTCGGTCAGCGCGATCTGGCGCTTCACGCGCGCGCCCACGTCCGGCCGGGCCCACAGCGCGTCCGCCTCGGCCAGCAGGCGCGCGATACCGTCCTCGCCCTCGATGCGACACACGGTGCTCCAGGTGGCGTGGTTGAGGCCGACCGACTCGAGCTCGATCGCCGTCGGCGGGAGGCCGAGGGCGGCCGCCAGGTGCACCCGATCGTCGTCCGTCTGGTCGCAGATGGCGATGCACGGCACGTCGGTGTGCCGCGCCATGGCCTCCGCGACGATCTGGGTGGGGTTGGTGTAGTTGACCACCGTCGCGCCGGGCGCCCAGCGGCGCAGGTCGTCGGCGATCGCGCGCATGACCGGCAGCGTGCGCATGGCGAAGAAGAAGCCGCCGGGACCGATCGTCTCCTGGCCGATGACGCCGAACGCCAACGGCACGCGCTCGTCGAGGGCCCTGGCCTCCATGCCGCCCTCGCGGAAGGTGGTGAGCACCAGGTCGGCGCCGTCGAGAACGCGCGTCCGGTCGGTCGTGGCGGTCAGGCGCAGTCCGGTCCCCTCCACGAGCCGCAGGCCCAGGCGGTGCACGATGTCGAGCTCCGGCGCCGCCACGTCCATCAGGGCCAACTCGGCGCCGTCGAAGTGGGTGGCCTCGGCCGCGAAGGCCTGCAGCAGGCCCGGCGCGTAGGCGCTGCCGCCGCCGATGATGGCGATCTTCACGTCGTCCCTCCCGAGTCGGCGCGCCACAGCGCGTCGAGCTGTGCGCGGGTCGGCGCCGCCGTCGCGCCGCCGTAGGCGGTCGTCGCGCGGGCGCCGCACCACGCGCCACGATGCAGGCACGCGTCCAGTGGCTCGCCGGCCCACCAGGCGTCGAGGAACCCGGCGTCGAAGACGTCGCCGGCACCGGTGGCGTCGATCGCGTCGACCGAAGGGGCGGGCACCCAGGCGGGTGCGCTGGGGTCCGCGCTCCGGGCCGGGGCGCCGGGGGCCTCCCCGCTGGCAGCGTCGTCGACGCCCATCCCCCAGGCCCCGGCCGCGCCGTCCTTGACGACGGTGACGCGCCCGGGGCGCAGGGCCGCCAGGCGTGCGAGCGCCGCCTCGGCGGTCGGCGGCGCGCCGCCGTCGCCGTCCTCGGCGAGGAGCAGACCCGCCTCCAGGCGGTTGGGCAGCAGCACGTCGGCGGCCAGCGCCACCCGGCGCACCCGCGGGTCGGCGAGCGCGCGGCCGTCCCAGCCCGGATCGAACGACACCGTCGCGCCCAGCGCGTGGGCCAGGTCGACCAGGTCCGGCGCGGCCAGCGCCGCGGGGAAGCCCGCGACGTGCAGGTGGGTCGCCGCCGCCCTGCGCAGCACCGCCGTGAGGTCCGGCGCCGGGCCGGGCGGCTCGAGGTAGGTGACGAAGGCGCGGTCCGCCGCGGTGCTGAGGGCGGCGGTGACGGGCGTGGGCTCCTGGACGGCGCGCAGCGCGTCGATGCCGACGCCCTCACGCGTGAGCGCGTCGCGCAACCAGCCGGCGAGCGCGTCGCGGCCCACGTCGGCGACCAGGCCGACCGCGTGGCCCAGCCGGTGCAGGGCGATGGCGGTGATCGCCGAGCCACCGGGCGCGACCCGGAAGCTCCGCGCGAAGCGCTCCTCGCCGAGCTCGGGCAGGCGCTCCAGGCCGCCGAACACGAGGTCGCAGTAGGTCGGGCCCAGCACCACCGCACGGACGGGCGCCGGCGGCGTCATGCGGGCGGGTCGGCCGACGCCGCGTCGGGGTAGGGCGCCGGTGCCTCCGGCAGCCCGAGCGCGGCCATGGCCGCGTGGCGGTAGGGCGACGGCACCGGGCCGCGCAGGATCGGGTCGTCGGTGGCGCGCATCCAGGCCACCAGCTCGCGTCTCAGTTCGTCCGCCACCGCAGCCAGCGCCGGGTCGGCGATGCGGTTGACCCGCTCGTGGGGGTCCTCGAGCAGGTCGTAGAGCTCGAGCGGCGGGCGCTCGCGCACGATCTCGTCGATCATGCGCGGCGTGATCGGGCTGCGCAGCACGTCCCCGGGGACGTTCATGATGTCGACCTCGAGGTTGGCGATGAGCTTGTAGCGCTCGGTGCGCACGGCGCGCATCGGCTCGTAGGCCGTGTGGAAGGTCTTCTCGGCGAAGATCGCGCGTCGGTGGGCGTCGGCGGCCTCGCCGACCAGCAGCGGCCAGTAGCTGCGGCCGTGCAGCCCCTCGGGCACGGTGAGGCCGAGGCCCTCGAGCACGGTCGGCACGAGGTCGACGTGGCTGACCAGGGCACGCGAGCGGCGGCCGCCACCGATGCCGCGGGCGGGCCAGCGCATGATCAGCGCCACGCCGATGCCGGCGTCGTACATCGTCGCCTTGGCACGCGGCATCGCCAGGCCGTGGTCGGTGGTGAAGATCACCCAGGTGTCGGCGCCGTCGTCGCGGGCGTCCACGGCCGCCAGGATGCGTCCGAAGCCCTCGGCCATCGCGGCGATCGCTCCCTGGACCTGGGCCATCTCCTCGCGCGCCTCGGGCCCGTCGGGCAGGTAGGGCGGGACGTCGACCCCGCGCTCGCTGCGCGGCGGCTGGTCGAGGAAGCGGCCGCGGCGGTCGCGGTGCGGCTCGAGGAAGCCGACGTTGAGGAAGTAGGGCGCGGTCGCGCCGCGCACGACGTCCACGGCGGCCGCTGCGGTGGTGGCGGCGTCGGCGTGCGAGGCGGCGTGGTGCTCGAAGCCGAGCGAGCGCACGTGCTCGGGCGTGTCACGGACGACGTGCTGGACGCCGACGTGGGCCGTCGCCCAGCCGGCGTCGCGGAGGATGGTGGCGAGGTGGAGGGCGTCGGGGTGGAGGCGCCAGTCGAAGGGCGGGTGCGCCAGGCCGAGCATGCCCACGTCGTGCGCGTGCCGGCCGGTGTACAGCGCCGCGCGGCTGGGGCTGCATTGCGGTGCGGTGCAGTAGGCCTGCTCGAAGAGCACGCCCTCGCGTGCGAAGGCGTCGAGCGCGTCCGAGGGCACGGCGGTCTGGTCGTAGCAGGCGAGGTGCCGTCCGAGGTCGTGGCAGTCGACCAGCACGAGGTTGGGGCGGGCGGTTGCGGTCATCGTCACCCCTTGACGGAGCCGGCGGTGAGGCCGGCCGCGATGCGCTGCTGGAACACCAGCACCAGGACGACCAGCGGGAGCGTGACGATCATCGCCGCCGCCATGATCTCGGCGATGGGTTCCTGCTGCTCGACGATGCCCGCGAACTGGGCCATCGCCACGGGCACGGTCTGGGCACTGGGGTTGGTGACGGTGAAGCTACGCGCCAGCAGGTACTCGTTCCACGACACGATGAAGGTGAGCAGCCCGGTCGTCACCAGCGCCGGGACCGTGAGCGGCAGCAGGATGCGCGCCAGGATCTGGGCGGTGGTGGCCCCGTCGACGATGGCGGCCTCCTCGATCTCGCGCGGCAACCCGCGGAAGAAGCTGGTCAGGACCCAGGTCGAGAACGGCAGCGTGAACAGCGGGTAGGCGAACAGCATCGCCGCCTGCGTGCCGTAGATGTTCAGCTCGCGGACGGTCAGGTAGAGGCCGGAGAGGATCGAGATCTGGGGGAACATCGTCATGGCCAGGACCGCGTAGAGCATGGGCGTCTTGCCGCGGAAGCGGAGCCGGCCCAGCGCGTAGGCCGCCAGGGAGCCGGCGGTCAGGGCCGTCAGCGAGCTCCCGCCCGCGACGATCACCGAGTTGAGGAGCGAGCTCATGAAGCCGTCGTCGCCCAACACGTACGCGTAGTTCTTCGTGGTCGGGTCGCGGGGGAACAGGCGCGCCGCCCCGAAGAGGTCGTCCTCGGTCTTGAACGAGGTGGAGAGGGCCCAGATGAACGGCGTCAGCGCGTAGACCACGATGAGCGCCACCACGAGATAGAAGGGGAGCCTGCGCAGCGATGCTTTCCAGCCGGAGCCGCTCACGAGCGGTTCACCCCCAGGAATCGGACATAGGCCACGGCGAAGCCGAAGATCAGGAAGAAGATGAGCACGCCGACGGCGGACGCGTAGCCCGCCTGTTGGTTGTTGATGAGCACCTGGTAGTTGTACGTCGACACGCTGTGCAGCGAACGGCCGAAGAGGACGTTCAGCAGGTCGAAGACCCGCAGCGCGTCGAGGGTGCGGAAGATCAGCGCGACCGCGATGGCCGGACGTAGCAGCGGCAGCGTGATGGAGACGAACTCGCGGAAGCGGCTGGCGCCGTCGACCCGCGCGGACTCGTACAGCTCCTTGGGGATCACCTGCAGGCCGGCGAGCAGCAGCAGCGCCATGAACGG
>JAABRV010000123.1 GCA_011390735.1 Trueperaceae bacterium
GCGAGGGCGCGCACGCTGGCGCCGCCGATCACGCCGCCGCCCCCCGTCACCAGGGCCACGCGGCCGCTGAGGTCGAACATCGGATGCGCGTCCATCACCCGTCCTGCACCGCGAGCCAGCGGCGCGCGACGTCGGCCAGCAGCGCCGCCCCGAGCGGGAGCGCGGCCTCGTCGAGGTCGAAGCGCGGATGGTGGTGCGGCCAGCCGCTCGCCTCGCCGCCGCGGGAGCCCACGAAGAAGTAGCAGCCGGGCGCCCGCTGGAGCCACAGCGCCATGTCGTCGCCGCCCATGATCTGCGCGCTCGCGATCACCTTGTCGGCGCCCACGACGCGGGCCGCGACGGCCCGCAGGCGCGCGGTGGCCGCCGCGTCGTTGACCACCGCGGGCGACCCCTCGATCCAGTCCGGCGTCACCGCGGCCCGGAAGGTCGCCGCGATCCCGTCGGCCACCTCGTGGATGCGCCGCCGCAGGGTGGCGCGGGTTGCCGCGTCGAAGGTGCGCAGCGTCCCCATGAGCTCGACCGCCTCCGGGATGATGTTGAACGCCGTCCCGCCGTGCACGCTGGTGATGCTGATGACCGCCTGGTCGACGGGGTCGGTCTCGCGCGCCACCAGCGCCTGCAGCGCCAGCACCAGGTGCGACGCGACGAGGATCGGGTCGACGGCCTCGTTGGGCTTGGCGGCGTGGCCGCCGCGGCCGTGGAGGGTCAGGCGGAACGAATCGGTGGCGGCCATCGACGGCCCCTCGCGCACGGCGACCACCCCGGTGGGGTGCTCCGAGGCGAGGTGCAGCCCGATCGCGTGGTCGGCGTCGATGCCGTCGAGGGCGCCGTCGGCCAGCATCGCCTCGGCGCCGCGCACGATCTCCTCGGCCGGTTGGAACACGAACGCGACCCGCCCGCGCAGCTCGTCGGCCCGCGCGACGAGCACCTCGGCGACGGTGAGCAGCACCGCCGTGTGGCCGTCGTGTCCGCAGGCGTGCATCCAGCCGTCGCGTTGCGAGCGGTAGGGCACGTCCTTCTCCTCCGGCACCGGCAGCGCGTCCATGTCGGCGCGCGCCAGCACCGTGGGGCCGGGGCGACCACTGTCCCACACGGCGACGACGCCGGTCTTGCCGACGCCCGTGCGGGGTTCGAGGCCCAGCGCGCGCAGGCGGTCGGCGACCACGCCCATCGTGCGCACCTCCTCGAAGGCGATCTCGGGGTGCCGGTGCAGGTCGCGGCGCAGCGCGACGGTCTGGTCGGCCAGGGCCTGGGCGTGCTCGTGGATGGTGGGCATGGGGTCCTCCGGGGGGCGCCGCGCGCCGCGTCCAGGATGCCATGCTCGGGTTCGTGGGCCTAGCCCCCGCCCGCGCCGGGCGGAACCGTCACGGAAGCCCCGCTCGGGGGGCCGCCCGCTCAGGCCAACGCCCGGGCGAACGCGAGCACGATCGGCAGCGTCAGCAGCGCCATCGCCGTGCCCGTCACCACCGCCTCGCCCACCTGCTCGGCCTCGCCGCCGAACTCGACCGCCAGCATCGCGGCGTTGATCGCCGTGGGCATCGCGCCCAAGACGACCAGCACCGCCAGGTCGAGCCCACCGAGGCCGACCGCGATGCCGACGGCGGTGGCCACCAGCGGCCCGAGCAGCAGCTTGACGGCGACCGCGGCCCAGGCCCGGCCGCTGGGCCGCCAGTGGACCGAGCGGGCCATGTGCACCCCCAGCGACAGCAGCACGACGGGGACCGCCGCGTCGGCCAGCAGGTCGACCGCCCGCGCCGCGCCGACCGGCAGCGCCACGCCGTTGGCGTTGACCGCCAGCCCGAGGATGGACGCCCACAGGACGGGGAAGCCGAGCGCGGTGCGCGCGGCCGTCCGCAGGCCCGTCGCGCGCCCCAGCAGCAGCGGACCGAGGCCGAAGAGCGACAGGGCCGTCACCACGTAGAGCACCAGCGCCCGGTCGAGGCCGGCCTGCCCGAACGCGAACAGCGCGACCGGCAGGTTGAGGTTGGCCGCGTTGCCGAACACGCTCGTGCCGATCAGCGTGCGGCGCCGCGAGGGGCGCCAGCGGCGGCCGATCAGGCCCGCCAGCGCGCCCATGGCGACCAGGAACGCGAGGTAGCCGCCCACCAGGTGCAGCGCCGGCCCCCACGCCATCTCGATGCCCGCCATCGTGCGGAACGCCAGCGCGGGCACCGCGGCGTAGATCGCCAGGCGGTTGATGGGACCGACCTGCAGGTCGAAGCGGCGCCCCACCCAGGCGCCGACGGCGACCACGGCGAACACCGGCAGCACGACCTCGAGCAGGAGCGTGAAGAGCGCCAACATCCGCCGCAGCCTACGTCAGACGACGGCGCGCGGGGCGCCCGCCGCGTGCCCACCGCGCGGTAGCCTGCCGCATGCCACCCATCGTCGATCGCCCATGGGACGTCGTCGTCTGGGGCGCCACCGGCTTCACCGGCCGGCTGGTCGCCGAGTCGCTCGCCGCCGGTGCCCCCGAGGGGCTGCGGTGGGCGCTGGGCGGCCGCGACCGCGAGCGCCTCGAGCGGCTGCGCGCCGAGCTCGGCGTCGCCGCCGGGATCGTCGTGGCCGACGCCCACGACCCGGCGTCGCTGACGTCGCTGGCGCGCTCGGCCCGGGTGGTGGCGTCGACGGTGGGGCCCTACGCCCGCCACGGCACGCCCCTGGTCGCCGCCTGCGTCGAGGCCGGCACCCACTACGCCGACCTGACCGGCGAGATCACCTGGATGCGCGCCAGCATCGACGCGTTCCACGAGGCCGCCCGCGCGAGCGGCGCGAAGATCGTCCACGCCTGCGGCTTCGACAGCGTGCCCTCCGACCTCGGGCTCTGGTGGCTGCAGCAGCAGTCGCTGGCGCGCCACGGCCGCCCGTGCGCGACCGTGGTCCACGGCTTCGGGCCGATGGCCGGCGGCGTCAGCGGCGGCACCGTGGCCTCGGCCCTGGCGATGGTCGAGGCGGCGGTGGCCGACCCCGGTGTGCGGCGCGCGCTCGCCGATCCGGACCTGCTCGCCCCCGGCGGCGTGGCGTCGCCGCGCGAGCGGCGCCCATGGTGGCCGCATTTCGACGGCGACCTCGCGGCCTGGACGGCGCCCTTCTTCATGGCGGGGGTCAACGAGCGCGTGGCGCGGCGCACGCGCGCGCTCCTGGGCGAGCCCTGGGGCCCGCGGTTCCGGTACGAGGAGTGCTGGCGGGCTCGCGGTTGGCCCGAGGCCGCGGCCGTGTCGCTCGCGGTCCTGGCGAGGCCGGTGCTGCTCGCCATCGGGCCCGTGCGCCGCTGGGCGGCGCGCCGCATCCTGCCGAGCCCGGGCGAGGGCCCGAGCGCCGAGAGGCGGGCGCGCGGCTTCTTCCGCACGCTTCTCGTCGGCCGCGTCGACGGGGTCGCCGCGCCGGTCGTCGCGCGCCTGGCCTGCGACCTCGATCCCGGCTACGGCGCGACGGCACTCATGCTGCGCGAGGCGGCGCTCAGCCTCGCGCTGGACGACCTCGGCGAGGAGGGCGGCGTGCTGACGCCGGCGACCGCGTTCGGAGAGCGGCTGGTGGCGCGGTTGCGACGCGTCGGTTTCCGCTTCGAGGTCGACGAGCGCTGAACGGCGCGGCGCTCAGCCTCGGGGCGCCATCTCCCGCAGGATCCGCCCCGCCGCCGCGGCGCTGCGCCGCGCGGTCGCGAGCGGGTCGCTGGGCGCGTCGTGCTCGACCAGCGCCCAGGCGACCCCGTGGGCGGCGGCCGCCGTCAGCACCGCGGCGACGTCGAGCGTGCCGTCGCCGACGTCGGTCCACGGTGGGGTGTGCCGCTTGTCGAGGTCCTTGAGGTGCAGGCGGGCGACGCGGGGGCCCCAGGCCGCCAGCCAGGCGACGGGGTCCTCGCCGACGGCCGCCAGCCAGCCGGCGTCGAGTTCCACGCCCAGGTGCTCGGGCGCGGCGGCCTCCAGCAGCGCGGTGAGGCCGTCGCGCTCGCCGTGCCGTACGAGCTCGAAGTCGTGGTGGTGGTACGCGAGCCGCAGCCCGTCGGCGGCGAGGCGCTCGCCGAGCGCACCGAGCTCGCTGCCCAGCGCGGTCCAGCCGGGCAGGTCGCTGGGCCGGTCGTCGGGCGCCAGCCACGGCACCACCAGCATCGGCGTGCCCAGCGCCAGGTGCGCGGCGACGACCGCTGCGGGGTCGGCGCGCAGGTCCGCCAGCGGTACGTGGGCCGACGCCAGCGCCAGGCCGGCGTCCGCCAGCGCGGCGCGCAGGACCTCGGGCGCCACCCCCTGGGTGGCGACCGTCTCGACGCCGGCGTACCCCGCGGCGGCCACCTCGCGCAGCAGGTCGCCCAGCGCCAGGTCCGCCTGGCGAACGGTGTAGAGCTGAAGGCCGAGTTGCGGCAGCGTCATGCGGGCACCTCCGGGGTCCAACCGAGCGCGTGGAGCTCCTCCATCGTCAGCGCCGCGGGGCGCGGCGGTCGGCTGTCGATGGCGACGCGCTGCCCGGATCGAACCGCGGTCAGCGCACCTTCGAGCACGTCCAGGACGTGGGACGCGAGTTCGCCCGAGGCCCTGGGCGGGCGCCCGGCGGCGGTGGCGAGGCGGAGCTCGAGGGCGCCGATGCCGCGGGCGTTGCCGCCGAAGCCCGGCACCTGCGGGACCTCGCGCCAGGTGCCCTTCGGCTCGGTGCGGACCCGCACCGGACCCGCGAAGACGTTGGGGTCGGGCAGCGAGAGCGTGCCCTCCTCGCCGAACACCTCGAAGCGGGGCAGCTCGGAGGCGGACACGTCGAAGGTGGTCAGCAGCGTGGCGACGGCCCCCGACACGAAGCGCAAGAGGACGGTGACGTGGGTGTCGACGTCAACGGGGACGCTGCGACCGGCGAGCGGCCCGGAACCGATCGTGCGCGCGGGCCAGGTCCGGGCGCCGTCGGCGAGGACGCTCGCGACCGGCCCGAACAGCGACACCAGCGTCGTGACGTAGTAGGGCCCCATGTCGAGCAGGGGGCCGGCGCCGGGTTGGAAGAGGAAACCGGGGTCGGGGTGCCAGCTCTCGGGCCCGCGCGAGACCATGTGCGCCACGGCGGCGAACGGCCGCCCGATGACGCCCTCGTCGAGCGCGGCGCGGGCGGTCTGCAGACCGGCGCCCAGGAACGTGTCGGGCGCGCCGCCGAGCGCCGCGCCGTGGTCGCGGGCGAGGGCGAGCAGGGCGCGCGCCTCCGCGGCCGTGGCGGACAGCGGCTTCTCGGAGTAGACGGCCTTGCCCGCCGCCAGCGCGAGGCGGTTGATCTCGAAGTGGGCCGCCGGGATCGTCAGGTCGACCACCAGCCCGACGTCCTCACGGGCGAGCAGCGTGGCCGGATCGACGGCGTCCGCGATGCCGAACGCGTCGGCCTGGGCGCGGGCGCGGGCCGGGTCGAGGTCGGCGACGGCGGCCACGTGGACGCCGGGCGCCCGGGTGAGCGTTCGCAGGTAGGCGCTGCTGATCGTGCCGCAGCCGATGATGCCGATGCCGGTGGTCATGAGGCGCTCCTCGTGAGGCCGCGGCGCTGGCCGCGGCGCTCTGCGGCCCCAGGTTACGCCGATGTGGGCCGGGCCGGCGGGGCGGGCGCCCCGACACGGTCGCGCGCCGCGTCGGCCCCCGAGGCCCCGGCGGGCCGGGCATCGCTGCCGGGCCTACTCGTAGCGCAGCGCCTCGATCGGGCTCAGGGAGGCGGCGCGGCGGGCCGGCCAGACGCCGAAGACGACGCCGGTCGCGACCGAGACCCCGAGCGCCAGCGCGATCACCCAGGGATTGAGGACGAAGACGTCGAGGAACGGCACGAGCCGCACCACCAGCCAGAGCGAGCCGATCGACAGCAGCACCCCCACCGTGCCGCCGATCACCGTCAGGACGACGGCCTCGATGAGGAACTGCTGCAGGATCGTCCGCGGCTGCGCCCCGAGGGCCTTGCGTAGCCCGATCTCGCGGGTCCTTTCGGTGACGCTGACCAGCATGATGTTGAGGATGCCGATGCCGCCCACCAGGAGGCTGATACCACCGATGCCGCCGAGCAGCGCCTGGAGGATGACGGTGATCGTGTTGAACAGGGACAGCGCCCCCTCGATCGATTGCAGCTGGTAGCTCTCCGGGTCGCGGCGGCGGTCGAGGATGGCCCGCACCTGCTGCTCGATGACGGACGCGTCGCGGTCGAGGGCGATCGTGATCGGCAGGAAGTCGTAGCGGTCGCGGGCCAGGCCGGGGACGTCGCGGTACAGGCTCTCGAGCGGCACGTCGCCGGAGGCGTCGTTGGCGAACGCGCCCAGGGCGCCCGACACCCGCTTCTTGACGCCGATCACGGTGTAGAAGCTGCGGTTGCCCCCGGACGTCTCCAGGATGATCTCGCGCCCGACGGGGTCGGTGACCCCCTCGAACAGGGCCTCGGCCGCGTCGGTGGAGAGGACGATGACCGGGGAGCCGTTCTCGGCGTCGCGCTCGTCGAAGAAGCGCCCACGCGCCATCTCGATCGTGCGATCGATGAGCGGCGCGTTCGCGGTCGTGCCGTTGATCGAGAGTCGGACGCGCGCGTCGCCGGCCACCGCCCACACGTTCGTGCTCCGCTGGCGCAGGATCTCGATCGGCAACCGGCTCAGTGCCTCGATGTCGGCGTCGGTGAAGGCCCGACCGTCGGGGTGATCGAACTCGCGGATGACGAACAGCGACTGCGCGCCGAACGCCTGGAGCTCGCCGGTGATGCCGGCGGTCGCGATCTGGCCGAGGCTGATCGTCGTGGTGACGGCGAACACCCCGATGACGACGCCGGAGAGCGTGAGCAGCGACCGGAGCCGGTTGCCGAAGAGCGCCTCGAGGGCGGTCTTGAGGTTCTCGAGCAGCACGTCAGGCCCCCGTCGGCGACGGTGCCGCGGCATCCGCGGCCGGGGTCGGGGTCGCCGACGCCGGGCGACGCCGCTGCGCGACGGCCTCGGACACCTCGACGAGGCCGTCGCGGATGCGGATGATGCGCTCGCAGTGCTCCGCCACTTCGTTCTCGTGCGTCACGATCAGGATGGTCCGCCCCTCGGCGTGGAGCGCATCGAAGAGGGAGAGGATCTCCTGGCCGGTGGTCGAGTCGAGGTTGCCCGTGGGCTCGTCGGCGAGCAGGATGTCGGGGTCGGTGGCGAGCGCGCGGGCGATCGCCACCCGCTGTTTCTGCCCGCCCGAGAGCTCGTTCG
>JAABRV010000124.1 GCA_011390735.1 Trueperaceae bacterium
CGGCATGCGGCCGACGATCACGGTCGAGGAGATCGACGCGGCCATCGTGAAGACGATCGCGGCCAACGAGCGGAAGAGCTGCTACATCCGGCCGCTGCTGTGGTACGGGCCGGAATCGCTGGGCATCAACCCGACGAAGAACCTGCTGCACTTCATGGTCGCGACGCTGCCGTGGGGCGTCTACCTCGGCGAGGAGGCCGTGCGCAAGGGGGCCAAGCTGATGACCTCGTCGTGGCGCCGCTCCTCGGGGGACATCCTGCCGACCAAGGCGAAGGCCGGCGGCAACTACGTCAACTCGGTGCTGGCCAACCAGGAGGCGCGCGAGAACGGCTTCGACGAGGCGCTGCTGCTCGACAAGGAGGGCTTCGTCGCCGAGGGTTCGGGCGAGAACGTCTTCTTCCTCAAGGACGGCACCCTGTACGCGATCGCGCACTCGGTCAACCTGCGCGGCATCACCCGCGACACGGTCATCCAGCTGGCGAAGGACATGGGCACGCGGGTCGAGAACACGATGGCGGTGCGCGACGAGCTCTACACCGCCGACGAGGTGTTCATGGTCGGCACCGCCGCGGAGGTCACACCGATCGCGTCGATCGACCGCCGCCCCATCGGCGCGGGCGTCGCCGGCCCGTACTCGCTGGCGATGCGCGAGCGCTACCTGGAGGTCACCACGGGCAAGCTGCCCGAGTACGACCGCTGGCTCACCTACGTCGGCGGCTGACGGCGGCCGCCACGTGAGGCGGCGCGCCCGGGGCGGCGCCCGCGGGCGCCGCGGAACGCCGAGCCCATGAGCCCCCTGGCCCTGGCGCTGGTGCTCGCCTCGGCGAGCCTGCACGCCACCTGGAACCTGTTCGCCAAGCGCGCGGGCGCGTCGACGCGCGGGCCGGCCTTCGTGTTCTCGTTCTCCGCCCTGACGGCGCTGCTGTACGCCCCGCTCGCCATCTCCCAGGGCGGGTTGGCCTTCGCCCAGGTCGGCCTCGCCGGAGGCCTGGCGGTGCTCGGCAGCGCTCTCCTGCACATCGGTTACTTCCTCTCGCTGCAGCGCGGCTACCGCGTCGGCGACCTGTCGCTGGTGTACCCGCTGGCCCGCGGCGGCGGGCCGCTGCTGGCCACGCTGGGCGCGATTGCCTGGCTGGGCGAACGCCCGAGCGCCGTGGCGTTGACCGGCACCGCCCTGGTGGTGGCGGCGACCCTCACGCTCGCGTCCGGGCGCTCGCGGGTGGCGGGCTCGGTGGGACGACTGGCGCCGGGGCTGGCGTGGGGCGCCGTCACCGCGGCGTTCATCGGCTCCTACACGCTGTGGGACGCGCGCGCCGTCGCGCTGGTGGGCGTCCCGCCGCTGCTCTACCTGTGGTGGTCGGAGCTGCTGCGCATGCTCCTGCTGGCCCCGCTCGCGCTGTCGCGCCCCGCCGACCTGCGTCAGGTGTGGCGCGCGCACCGCGGCGCGGTGCTCGCCATCGCCGTGCTCAGCCCGTTCGCCTACCTGCTGGTGCTGTTCGCCTTCACGCTGGCGCCCGTGAGCCTGGTGGCGCCGATCCGCGAGATCAGCGTCCTCATCGGCGCGTGGCTGGGGGTTTCGCTGCTCGGCGAGGGGCAGCGCGTGCGCCGGCTCATCGCGGCGGCGGCGATGGTGGCGGGCGTGGTGCTGCTCAGCCGGGGCTGAGCCGGGGCCGGGTCGGACCCGCCGGCCGTGGCGATCGCGGACGGCCCGGATCGGCCCTCCCCGCCGATGCGCCCGACGGCGCCGGCGTGAGAGTTCCGAGAGCGGCGGCCGCGTACCTTGCGGCATGCTCGGTCACGCACCCTTCCGGATCCGCCCGTGGAACGACGCGGCCGCCCCGCCGAACGTCGAGCCGGCGACGCTCGCGATCGAGCCGGTCGCCGCCCGCCCGCCGGCGGCCGACCCCGCCGGCATCCGGGTGGTGCCGCTGCGACCCGCCTCGCCGTGGCCGCCGCGCCGCGCCCGCGAGCGGGTGCTCAGCCCCTTCCGCGCCTTCCCCTTCCGGGCGATGCACCTGTCGCGGCTGATGTACGCCGTCGACGCCGACTGATCCCCACCCCGGCCCCCGCGCCCCGCGGGCGCGGTAGCTTCGGGGCATGCCAGCGACCCACGCCACGCTGCACGAACGCCTGCGCGGCGGCGGACTCCGTCACGCCGCCTGGCTCGCCCTGCGCGACCCGCTCGCCGCCGAGGCGATCGCCCGCAGCGGCGTCGACCTGGTCGTGTTCGACCAGCAGCACGGCGCCCTCGAGACCCGCGACCTCCTCGGCCTGCTGCAGGCGGTCCAGCCCTTCGTGCCCGCGCTGGTGCGGCTGCCGTCGGTGGAGCCGGCGGCGGTGACCCGCGCCCTCGACCTGGGCGCGGACGGCGTGGTCGTGCCGCTCGTCGACTCGGTGGACGACGCGCGCGAGGCCGTCGCCGCGGCGCTCTACCCGCCGGCGGGCACGCGCTCCTACGGGCCGCTGCGCGCCGCCGTGCGGCACGGGCCGGACTACCGCGAGCGGGTGGCCGAGCACGCGCTGGTCATCGCGATGATCGAGACGGCGAACGCGCTGGCGTCCGTGGAGGCGATCGCCGCGGTGCCCGGCCTCGGCGGGCTGTTCGTCGGCCCGGCGGACCTGGGCCTCGCCCTCGGGTTGGGGCCGCAGACGGACGGCGACGATCCGTCCTACCTCGCCGCCCGGCGTCGGGTGGTGGCGGCCGCCCACGACCACGGACTCAGCGTCGGCCTGCACGGGGTCGACGTTGGTTCGCAGCGGGCGGCGCTGCGCGACGGCATCGACTGGGTGGTGGTCGCGAGCGACCTGCCGCTGCTGGTGGCCGGCACGCGCGCCCAACTGGCGGCGATGCGGGCGCCGGAGGCTCAGTAGCGGCCGAGCAGCCCGCGGGCGATCGCCCGGCGCTCGGCGGCGCCGTAGGCGAGCAGGCCGAGGGCGAAGTACGCCGCCCCGTTGGCCACCAACGAGAGCCAATCGGCCGCCCCGAGGTCGGCGAAGCCGACGCCGTGCACGAGGCTGGCGCGCAGCATGTCGACGCCCTTGACGATCGGCGCCAGCTCCAGCCAGGGCGCGACCGACAGGGGCACGAAGGCCATGCCGAGGAACACGAACTGCGACACCTGCAGCATCGCCTGGATCTGCTTGTAGACGATCGCCAAGCCGGCGACGGCGAAGGCGAGGCCGGTGACGCCGAGCAGCATCGGGAGCAGCACCGCGACGATCAGCGGCAGGTCGACGGCCAGCCAGGTGCCGACGGTCGCCATCGAGGCGGTCAGCATGAGCACCACGATGACGAGGTGCGCGCCGATGTGGCCGACCAGCCGCGCCAAGAGGATCCAGCGCGGCGAGACGGGCGACATGTGCAGCTGCTCGAGCGTGCCGCGGGTCGCCTCGGTGGTGATCTCCCAGCCGATCGAGTTGATGCCGACCAGCAGCAGGAACCACACGGCGTTGCCCACCAGCAGGAAGCGGACGTTCGTGTCCGCCGCCTCGGGGTCGCCGACCACGGTGATGCCCAGGAACATCGCCAGGAAGATCACGTAGAAGGTGATGACCAGGCTGACGGTGTTCGGCAGGTAGCGCCGCATCTCGATGAGGACCTTGCCGACGTTGGCGCGCAGGACGTTAGCCCACACGGGAGACCTCCTCGCGGACGGCGCCCGCGGCATCGGCGGGCCACGCGCCGCGGGCGGGGCCATCGCCGTTCACCAGATGCCGGAAGACCTCCTCGAAGCGAACCGCGACGCGGTCGAGCGACTCCATCGGCGTCCGCTCGCGGCGCAGCACGTCGATGAAGCGGTAGACGTCGTCGCCCCGCTCGAGGTCGACCCGCACGTGCAGCCCGTCGTCGCTGACGCTGACCAGCGGGAACGCGCGGCGCAGGTCCGCCGCCTGCGCGGGGGTGAGCGGCGCGCCGAGGCGGGCGTCGTAGGCGCGCGTCGCGAACAGGCGCATGAGCGTCTCCACCCGCTCGTCGGCGACCAGCCGTCCGTGCGCGATGACGACCACGCGCTCGCAGACGTCCTGGACGACCGCCATGTCGTGACTGGAGAGGAGCACGGTGCGCCCATCGGCCGCCAGCTCGCGCACGAGGCGGCGGACCTCGTCGCCGGTCTGGACGTCGAGGCCGAGGGTCGGCTCGTCGAGGAGCAGCACCTGCGTCCCGGCGAGCACGGCGACCGCGATGGCGAGCTTCTGCTGCATCCCGCGCGAGAGGTCGGCGACCAGCGCGTCGCGCTTGTCGGCCAGGTCGAAGCGCTCCAGGAGGGCGTCGGCCGCGGGGGCCACCGCGCGCGGCGACCGCCCGCGGTTGCCCATGAAGTAGAGCAGGTTCTCCCGCGCCGTCAGCCGCCAGTAGAGGTTGCGGTTGCCCTCGAGGACCGCCGCGAGGCGGCGGGTGGCGTCCCGCGGGCGGCGGCGGGCGTCGACGCCGCACACCTCGATCGTCCCGGCGTCTGGGCGCACCAGGCCGCAGACCATCTTGATCGTCGTGGTCTTGCCGGCGCCGTTGGGCCCCAGCAGGCCGACGACCTGGCCCGGCTCGGCGGCGAAGCCGACGCCGTCGACGGCCAGAAGCGGTTCACGACCGCGGCGGGGGTAGGCCTTCCGCAGGTCGTCGACGCACAGCGCGGTGGGGGTGGCGGATGCTCCCGGCACGGCTCTCCTCTCGTGACGCCGGCGGGCGCCTGGAGGGATTGTAAACCGCGCTTTTATATATCGTCAACCCTTGCTTTCCAAGCATCGCACCCCCGGGGGTGCCCGGGGGTGCGACGATCCTCTGCCAGCCTACCGGCTGCGGACGGTGGTCCTGCGGCCATGCGGCGGCCCAGACTCGGTCCGGCGTCCCACCGCGAAGGCCGCGGGCCCTCAGCCGCGGGCGGCGGCCGAGCCGCCACCCCGATCGATCCGGGGGACCGAAGACCTCGGCTCGAGCCGTTCCGCGAGGACGGTGAGCGCGCGCGCGAGGCGCCTCCGCAGGCCCTTGGCCGCGAGGGCGGGGCCGCGCCCTGGGGCGTCCGCCTCGACGCGGCGACCGGCGAGGACGTGGCGGCGCAGGGCCGCCTCGGCACGGAGTCGCTCGGAACGGGCGGCGGCGTGATGCAAGATGAGGGTATCGCTGAGCAACAACATGGGGGTACCTCGGTCGCCACGTGCGGGCGTCGTCGTGAGGGTGGAAGTGGGGGCCAAGGAAACACCCTCGGCATCGCTTGCGGGCCGAGGGCGGCTGACCGGCGGTCGTCGGCGAGCGCATGGCTCGCCTCGCGCTAGGTCGCGGGCTCTTCGGCGGCGCGGGGGCTCGTGCGCGACGACTGGTCGTCGCCGGCCACGAGCGGGCATGCGCATTGGGTCGATCTCACCATCCGTCACCTCCCCTTCGTCACCGGCGTCTCGGGACCCACGCGGTCCACGGGTGACGCGTGATCCTAGCAGGCGCTTGCGGGTTATGCAAGTGGGTAACCGCATGCGGAGGCGCCGCGGGCGTCAGCGGTGCGGCCCACGCGGTCGCCGTCGACCGCACCCGTGGCGCGCCCCGAGGCGTCAATCCTCGTCGACCAGCTCGCTGGCGCGGCGCTCCTCGGCCTCGCGGCGGCGCCGCCGCTCGCGCGGGAGCATCAGCGCGACGACCAACTCGAAGGCCTCGGCCATCTGGCTCGAGCGCACGGCCTCCTGGTCGACCCCGAGGCCCTCGAAGAGCGCGGGCGCGTGGCGCAGCACGTCGAGGCGGTCGCCCTTGACGACCACCAGGGTGACGTCGGACGAGCGTCGGCCCTCGCCGAAGGCGACGTGCAGTCCCTGGCGCTTGGCGCGCTCGCGCACGGCGCGCTGCACCTCGGCGGCGAGGCCGGTCGCGACGGGGGGAACGTGTCGCTCGCTCATCGCGGATCAGTAGGCCCGGCCGAACACGACCTTGTTCGCGTACCCGGAGGGCCGGCCGGTGTGCACGCAGGGGGTCCCCTCGGCGCTGACGCCCTCGAGGGGGATGCAGCGCACGGTCGCCTTGGTCGCCTCCTGGATCGCCCGCTCCGACTCGGGGTCGCCGCAGTGCGTGGCGATGACGAAGCCCCGCTCCACGCCGGCGACGAGCTCCTCGAAGGTGTGGGCCTCCACCGTGCGCTCCTCGCGGAACGTTCGCGCCCGCGCGTACAGGCGGTCGTGGAAGGCGGGCAGGGCCTCGACCAGGTAGGCGACGAGGCCATCGAGCGGCACCGCCGTCTTGTCGGTCCCCAGACGGTCCTTGACGAGCGCGGTGCCGGCGTCCAGGTCCTTGGGCCCGATCTCGACCCGCAGCGGCACGCCCTTCTGCTCCCACTCGTAGAACTTGGCGCCCGGGTTGGCATCGCGCGCGTCGACGTGCACCCGCACGCCCGCGCGCCGCAGCTCGCCGGCGAGGCGGTCGACCTCGGCCGCGACGCGCGCCCGACCCGCCTCGTCGTTGCTGCGCCCCATGGGCACGACGACCACCTGCGTGGGCGCCAGCTTGGGCGGCAGGATCAGGCCGGCGTCGTCGCCGTGCGCCATGATGATCGCCCCGATCATGCGCGTCGACAGCCCCCACGAGGTCGTGTGGGCGAAGGCCTGCTCGTTGTTCACGTCGTTGAACTTGATGTCGAAGGCCTTGGCGAAGTTCTGCCCCAGGTAGTGGCTGGTGCCCGACTGCAGGGCCTTGCCGTCGCGCATCATCGCCTCGATCGTCAGCGTCTGCACGGCGCCGGCGAAGCGTTCGCCCTCGGTCTTCTCGCCGCGGATCACGGGCACCGCCGCGAACTCCTCCGCGAAGGTGGCGTAGACGTCGAGCATCTGCCGCACCTCGAAGCGCGCCTCCTCCTCGGTGGCGTGCGCGGTGTGGCCCTCCTGCCACAGGAACTCGGTGGTGCGCAGGAACGGCCGCGTGCGCATCTCCCAACGCACGACGTTGCACCACTGGTTGTAGAGCAGCGGCAGGTCGCGGTAGCTCTGCACCCACTTGGCGTACAGCTCGCCGACCACCGTCTCCGACGTCGGGCGGATCGCCAGCGGCTCCTCCAGCTCCACGCCGCCCGCGTGGGTCACCACCGCGAGCTCGGGCGAGAAGCCCTCCACGTGCTGCGCCTCGCGCTGGAAGTAG
>JAABRV010000125.1 GCA_011390735.1 Trueperaceae bacterium
ACGAGTCGCACGTCTACCGCAAGCTGACGCTGGCCGAGGGCGGCCACGGCCTCAGCGAGGGGCCACGCCCCTTCGATGGCGCCCGTCTGCGCGCCCTGGCCGACCAGCTCCTCGGGCCCGCCAAGCCCGCCACCGCGGCCTGATCGACCCCGGCGACCTCGCCCTGCTCGCCCGGGCGGCGCGCGGTGGGTCGTGCGCCGCCTGCCGCCACGCGCGCGCCATCGTCAGCGGGCGCGGCTCGGCGTTCCTCCGCTGTGACCACCCCGACCTGCCGCGCTACCCGCCGATGCCCGTCGTCCGCTGCGCCGGCTTCGCGCGGCGGGCCGACTGACGCCGCCGGGCCGCCGGGCGTCGTGCCGCCGGCCCGCCGGCCACGGGCCGCCGCCGCGCCGCCTAGCGCGTGGCGACGGCCCTGACGGCGGCCTCGGCCACCGCGGCGGCCACCACGAACCCGCGGCCCGCGAGCGCCCCGACCCACCACGCGCCCGGCGCGAGCTCGCGCAGCTGCGGCCGGTTGCCCTCGCCGTGTGCCCGCACGCCCCACCAGGCGGCGTCCGTCCGCAGCCGCGCCTCCGCGAGCTCCGGCCACGCCCAGCCGAGGTTGCCGACCAGCCTGCGGGCGGCGTCGTCGGGGGCGGGCCCCGGGGCCCGGTGGTGGCCGCCGATGGCGGCCGCCGCGAAGCCCAGATCGTCGACGACCGGGCCGACGTAGCTCGCGCCCGCCAGCGGTACGGACGGGGCCGGCAACCCGGTGGGGAAGACGTCGCCCGCCAGGCGCTCGAACGTGGGCGCCCCGCCCAGCGCCCGGACCCAAGCCACCGGCCAGGCTCCCGCGCCGGTCGCGAGCAGGACGCGGTCGTGAAGCGAGGGCTCGCCGCCATCGCCGATCAGTCGCCAACGACCTGCGCCCGCGCGCTCGAGGGCGACGACCCGCTGGCACCGGCGATTCGCCGCGTGCGCCGCGGCGTCGGACCCGAGCGCGGCCAGCCACGCGCGCGGGTCGAGCCAGCCGCCGTCGGCCGCCCAGGCACCGCCGTGCGCTGAGCGGAACGGCGGCGGCAGCGCATCGGCGGCGAGCGGCTGCAGGCCCGGGACCTGTGCGAAGGCGCGGGCCTGGCGCGCGCCGTCGGCCAACCGTAGGACCCCGCTGCGGTGGGCGCCGGGCGTCAGGCCGGCGTCGCGCAGCTCCGCGTCCCAGCGCCAGGTGACGCGCAGGGCCGCGAGGTCGTCCGGGTGCGCGCGACCGCTGCGGCCGCGGTACGGGTTGAGGAGGGCGACGGGAACCCCGGAGGCGGCGTCGCCGAGCTCCGCTGCCCACCAGTCCACCGCGTGCCCGGCGCGCGCGAGGGCGCGCGCGAGCGATGCGCCCATGACGCCGCCGCCCACGACGGCCACCCGTTGGACGGCCCCGTCGGCGGCGGGGACGTCGAGGCGGGCGTTCACACCGCCCACCCAACTGGCTCGTCGCCCGGTGCCGCGGGTCGGCGGGCACGCAGCACCTCGCGCTTGCCGCCGGGCGGACCCGCGACCTTGCGGACGTCCAGGCCCGCGGCGGCCAGCGCGCGCCGCACGCTGCCGCGGACGCTGTAGCTCACCAACGCGCCCCCGGGCGCCAGCCGCGCGGCGAGCGCCGCCAGGACCGCGGGGCGCCACGCGTCGGGGTTGACCTCGGGCGAGAAGGGGTCGAGGTAGACGGCGTCGTAGGGCGCGTCGGTCGCGGACGCCGCCGCGCCGTCCGCGGCGAGCGGGGTGCGCAGGCGTCGCTCGACGTCCGCCGCGAAGGCCGGGTCGAGCAGCCGGTCGATCGGCGCCACCACCAGCTCGAGGTCGACCGTCGCGAAGCGCCACCGGCGCACGTCGCCGTGCTCGATGGCGCCCCAGGCGTCGCGCGCGGCGAGCAGGGCGGCGACGAAGGGTGCGGGCGCGAGTGCGCCGAGGTCGGCCAGACGCAACGCGGCGGCGGGCAGCGGCTCCGGCTCCCAGGCCCGGTAGTGGAGCGGTGCGCCCGATGCGAGCGCCGCGGCCGCCGTGCACGCCAGGTTGGTCGCCGCCCCGAGGCCGACCTCCAGGACGCGCGTGGCCCGGCCGGCGGCGAGGCGCGCGGCCGCGCCGGAGCCCTCGACGAAGACGTGACGCGCCTCGGCGTGGGCCCCGTGGCGGGAGCGGAACGCCTGGCCGTAGCGCGGGCTCCACAGGGCCGGGCTGCCATCATCCGTCAGCAGGGCGGTGGGCGACCACAACGCGGTCGCGTCGTCGGGCGCGCGTGGGGGCGCATCGGGGTCGGGCAGGCCGGGGCTCACGTCTCGAGGCTAGCAGGCGTGCCGTGAACGTGCCCCGACCGCGCCGTCGGCACGTATCCTGGGGCCTGTCGGGTGTCCGCCCGACCTGGGAGGCGGTCCTTGGAGACCACCGTGCGTCGCATCCTCGAAACCGCCGCGGCCTTCGGCGAGGCGGCCTGGGCGTGGTGGAGCGATCTCGCCGCCGGGGCCTCGTGGCCTCCCGAGCTGGGCCCCTGGCTGCTGGCGCTGGTCGTGCTGTTGCTGCTGGCCGCCCTGCGCCGTCGCCGACCGCCGCCGCTCGAGGTGCGCCCGCCGCAGCTGCTGATCACGCAGGGCGAGGTCCAGCCCGACGCGGGGCCGCCGTCCTCCCCGCGCCGCCGCCGGCGACCGGGCGATCCCGGCGCGGCGGCCGCGGGCCACCTGACGATGACGCTGTCGAACCTCAGCCGCTACCCCGTGCAGGTGCTCGAGGTGGCGTTGCGGCAGGAGTCGCGCGGCGCCCCCCGGGTGGCGGAGCTCGAGGCGGTCGTGCCCCCGCTGGGCGCGCTGGAACTCGCGGCGCGGGTGCCGCTCGGCCTCTCGGGCGACGGTTGGCTCGACGTGTACTGCTACGCGGCCGCGCCCCGGCAGAAGCTTCACCGACACCGCGCCGAACTGGTGTGGGAGCCCTGGGTGTCGCGCTTCAAGGTCGCGCCGATGGAGCAGGCGACGGCCGCGGCCAAGCGCCTGGCGAGCGACGAGCGGAGCGCCGTGTTCGAGCTGCCCGACCCGCCCGCGGAGGTCGCGGTGGCCGTGGCGGCGCCGACCCCGAAGCCGCAGGCGGCGCCCGTGCCGAAGGCGAAGCTGGTCGTGGAGCCGGCGCCGGAGCTGGGTGTGGCGCCCAGGACGAGACCGGACGCGCGGCCCACCTCGAGCCTGGCCGCGCCGCCGGAGGCCGAGGCGCCGTCGTCAGCCCCCACGGACGCGGCCGGGCCGGGCGCGCCGCGGTCGAAGCCGGCCACCGACGCGACGCCGCTCGGGGCGCTGTGGGCCCGCCTGCCGAAGGGCGCCGCGGCCCGGGGTGCGGCCGAGGCGCGGGAGAGGGGCGCGCGGGGCGGGGCGCGGGAGGCCGGCGAGCGGGGCGACGCCCGGGAGGCCAGCGAGCGGGGCGACGCCCGGGAGGCCGGCGAGCGGGGCAACGGGCGGGAGGCCAGCGAGCGGGGCGCTGCGCGCGCCGCTCCCGAGAAGGCGGACGCGCCGAGGCGCCCGAAGCTCGAGTTCCCCGACGAGTTCTAAAACCGGCGCCGGCGCCGGCCACCGCCGGCCGACCACCCGCACGACCGTGGCCCTGCCGACCGAATGCCCGGGCCCCCGGCCGTACCATCCTCGGTGTGACGCATCCTTCGCACCCGCGACCGCCCGTGGCCCTCATCACCGGCGCCAGCACCGGCATCGGCCGGATCACCGCCCGCGACCTGGCGGCCCGCGGCCATACCGTCGTGACGGTCTCCCGCGCCAGCGGTCGGGGGGCACGGGTGGCCGACGAGATCCGCCGCGAGACGGGTGGCGACGTCCATCACCTCGGCTTCGACCTCAGTCTCGTGGCCGAGTCGCGCGCCATGGTCGCGGCCTTCCGCGAGCGCTGGGCTCGGCTCGACACCCTGCTGCTGAACGCCGGCGCCTACGTCGGACGCCGGCGCGAGACCGCCGAGGGCATCGAGTTCACCTGGGCGCTCAACCACCTGGGGGTCTTCGTGCCCGCCGTCCTGCTGGTCGACCTGCTCGTCGCGTCCGCGCCGGCGAGGGTCGTCGTGACCTCGTCGAACGCCGCCATGGCCGGGCGCATGCACTGGGACGACCTCGAGCGGCGACGCTACGACGGGATGGGCGCCTACGCCCAGTCGAAGCTCGCCAACCAACTGTTCACCGTCGCCTTCGCGCGCCGTCTGGCGGGCACCGGTGTGAGCGTTCACGCGATGCACCCCGGCTTCGTGGCCACCGAGTTCGGCGGCGACGCGGGTTGGCTCACGCCGCTGGTCCGCCTCGCGCAGCGGACGTTCGGCCGCACCCCCGAACAGGGCGCGGACACGCTCACCTACCTCGCGACCGACCCGGTCGCGCTGGCGTCGACCGGCGGCTACTGGATCGATCGACGGCAGCGCCCGATGGCGCCCGTCGCCCGCGAGGGCGACGCCGCCGAGCGGCTGTGGGCCCTCTCCGAGGCGCAGGCGGCGCTGAGCGACGCCGAGCTCGCGCCGCTCCGGGCGCTGGAGCGCGGCTGACGCAGGCGCGCCGGAGCCGGCTACCGTGATGGGCCCCGCGCGGTCGGCCCACGGGCGTGGGCGGACGGCAAGCGGCCCCGTTCGACGCGGCCTCAGGCGAGCGCGACGCCCAGGTCGAGCAGTTGCGCCAGGCGCGCATGCAGGTGGCCGTTGCTGGCGATCATCGCGGCGTCTTCCCAGCGGTACGGCGCACCCGTCGGTCCGGTGACCGTGCCGCCGGCCTCGCGCACGATGAGCATCCCCGCGGCGACGTCCCAGGCGTTGAGCTGCAGCTCCCAGAAGCCGTCGTAGCGCCCGCAGGCGACGTGGCAGAGGTCGAGTGCCGCTGCGCCCGGGCGGCGCACTGCACGCGCCTTGGGGAGCACGCGGCCCAGGATCTCGAGGTTGCGGCCCACCGCGTCGCCGCCGTAGGCGAAGCCGGTCCCGAGCATGGCGCTGCCGATCTCGGCCGTGCGGCTGACCGCGATGGGCACGCCGTCGAGCGTGGCGCCGCCGCCCAGGCTGGCCGCGAAGCGCTCGCCGCGAGCCGTGTCGAGGACCACGCCGACGACGACCTCCCCGTCGACCTCGAGCGCGATCGACACGCAGTAGACGGGGAAGCCGTGGGCGTAGTTGACGGTGCCGTCGAGCGGGTCGACGATCCAGCGGTGACGCGCGTCGCCGGCGGCCTGGCCGCCCTCCTCGCCGAGCACGGCGTGGTCGGGGAAGGCGGCGGCCACCTCGGCGCGGATGGCGGTTTCGGAGAGGCGGTCCACCTCGGTGACCAGGTCGATCGCGGAAGACTTGGTCGTGATGTCGAGACGGCCGCCGGCATGCCCGCGGTGGATGCGCGCGGCCGCGTCGGCGGCGCGGTGGGCGACGGTCAGGGCGTCGGCGAGGAAGGCACGATCGTGGGCCATGCGGCGAGGGTACCGCTTCACCCGTGGGACGCTGCCGGCGACCGCGTCTCCAGCGTGCCCGCGGGCGGCGCGGGGGCTTCGGCGCGTCGCTCGGCGTCGGCCTTCGCCGGCGCCGGCGGGGGGCTGGCCCGGTCGAGCGCGCGCTCCCCCGGCTCGAGGATCAGGCGGGCGTGGCGGTCGTAGGTGAACCACTCGAACGCCCAGCCGATCAGCGCACGCAGCCGGTTCTGGTGGCCGGGCAGGTGGACGAGGTGGATGAACAGCCAGGCCAGCCAGCCCAACAGGCCCCGCATGCGCAGACCCCCGAGGCCGGGCGAGAGCTCGGCGACGCCGGCGGAGCGGCCGATGATGGCCATCTGGCCGAGGTCGACGTAGCGGAAGGGGCGCGTGGGTCGGCCGGCGAAGCGCGCGCGCAGGCTGCGCGCGACGTGGGCCCCTTGCTGCTTCGCCACCTGCGCCACCTGGGGCAGGGGCGGCGCCGTGCCGACGCTGCCGGCGACGTCGCCCGCCAGCCATACCCGGGGATGACCCGGTAGCGACAGGTCGTCGTCGACGGGCACGCGCCCGGTGCGGTCGAGCGGCACGCCCAGGGCCTCCGCGAGGGGGTGGGCGCGCACGCCCGCCGCCCACACCAGGGTCCCGTACCGCAGCGCGCTGCCGTCGGCCAGGTGCACGTGGGTCGTCGTCGCCTCGCGGACCACCGCGCCGGTGCGCAGGTCGACGCCGCGGCCGCGCAGGACGCGCGCCGCGTAGTCGCGGGTCGCCGGCTGGTAGGGCGCCAGCACGTGCGGTGTCGCCTCGAGCAGGACGACCCTCGCCCGGCTGAGGTCGAGTTCCGGGTAATCGGAGGGGAGGACGCGGTCGAACAGCTCGACCATCGCCCCCGCCATCTCCACGCCCGTGGGCCCGGCGCCCACGACGACGACGTCGAGCGCGCCCTCTTCGACCGCGGCGGGGTCGCGGGCCGCGTTCTCCAGGAGGCGGAGGAGGTGACCGCGGAGCGCCAGGGCCTCGGCCGCGCTCTTCAGGACGTAGGCGTGCTCGCGCACCCCGGGGATGCCGAAGTCGTGGTAGACGGCGCCCGGCGTCAGGACGAGGTGGTCGAAGGCCAGCGTCTCGCGGCGGGGGAGGTCGCTCAGGCCGACGGGGTCGGCCGGCGAGCGGCCCGCCTCGAGGGTCAGCCGCTGGCCGCCGAGGTCGATGTCCACGACCCGGCCCATGCGGAAGCGGGCGTGCGGCGCATCGCGCAGGACGTCACGGACCTGATGCGCGACGTCACCCGCGTCGAGCGCGGCGGTGGCCACCTGGTACAGCAGCGGCTGGAAGGTGTGGTGGTTGCGCTGGTCGACGAGCGTGACGTCGGCGCCGGCGCCGCGCAGGCCGCGAACCACGCTCAGGCCGGCGAAGCCGGCGCCGACGACGACCACCTGGGGGCGGCGGGATGGGGTGTGCATGGCGCTCCTCTCGGGACGGCGGGCGGGCTCGCGGGACGCGGGGCCGCGGGACGTGGCCCCGTGATGAGGGGGGGCCGCGGGACGAACGTCCCAGGAGGGCAGCATGCACCAAACTTCACGAGGCGTCGGTGGCCGGGGTCACGATGCGCGCGCAGGCGC
>JAABRV010000126.1 GCA_011390735.1 Trueperaceae bacterium
GGCGTAGCCCGCCGACAGCGCGAACGAGCCCATGAGCACGCGACGCTGGACCTCGCGGCCCAGGCCGGCGGCGCGCGTGGCGCGGGCGACCGCCTCGTGGCCGTCGCGCGACGGGCCGACCCGCAGGCCGTAGAGGGTGCCGTCGTAGCGCGCGAGGTTGCTGCTCGCCTCGGCCATGGCGATGAGGTAGTAGCTGCTCACCGCCGCCTCCACCAGCGGCAACTCCACGTCGACCAGCGTGGCCCCCGCCGCGGCGAAGCGCGCGGCGACGCCGTCGAGCGCGGCGCGGACGCCGTCGCTCACGCCGTCCCAGAGGTCGGTGACGCGACCGACGCGCAGTCCGCGCACGTCGCTAGGCAGCGCCGCGAGCTCGTCCGCGGGCCGCGCGGCGGTCGTCGCGTCGGCCGCGTCGCGCCCGGCCATCGCGGAGAGCGCCAGTGCCGCGTCGTCGGCACCGCGGGCGAACACCCCCACCTGGTCGAGCGAGCTGGCGTACGCGATCACGCCGTGGCGCGAGAGCCGGCCGTAGGTGGGCTTGATCCCGAGCACGCCGCAGAACGCCGCCGGCTGGCGCACCGAGCCGCCGGTGTCGGTCCCCAGCGCGAGCGGCACCACGCCCTCGGCCACCGCCACGGCGGAGCCGCCGGAGGAGCCGCCGGCGACCCGGCCGGGATCGGCCGGATGGCGCACGGGGCCGAAGATCGAGGTCTCGCTGGAGCTGCCCATCCCGAACTCGTCGAGGTTCGTCTTGCCGATCACCAGCGCGCCGGCGGCCTCCAGGCGCGCCACCACGGTCGCGTCGTAGGGCGGGACGAAGCCGCGCAGCACGGCGCTGCCGGCGGTGGTCGCCACCCCCGCGGTGCAGATGTTGTCCTTGACGGCGACGGGGACGCCCGCGAGCGGCCCGGGGTCGCGGCCGGCGGCGACCTCGGCGTCCACGGCCGCCGCACGCGCCAGCGCGCGCTCCTCCGCCAGCGCCACGAACGCGTTCGACGTCGAGCGGGCGGCCGCGGCCAGCGCGCGCTCGGCGACCTCGACCGCGGTCACGCGCCGCGAGCGCACGGCGGCGGCGATCTCGCGGGCGCTCGTCATGCGGCGGAGCCTAGCACGGTGCTCGCGGATGGCCGCGCATGCGAGCGATTACGCTCGCGCCGCCGGCGACGGATCCTATGCTGGCGGGCATGGGACCGGCCCCCGACCGCGATGCCGTGCCGTCGCCGCCCGGAGCGGGCGTCGTGACGGGCGGCCCTGAGGACGGCGCGAACGGGTCCGCCTCGAAAGAGGCGGCTGCCTCTGCCGAGGCGCTGCCCGGAGAGGCGGCTGCCTCTGCCGAGGCGCGGGCCGGTTCGCCGGACGGCGGGCCGCCGGCATCCGGCGAGGTTGCCACGCGCGTGGCCGCCGCCGCCGCCAGCGACGCCGGACGCGTGCGGGTCGTCAACCAGGACGCCCACTGGGCCGGACAGGTCGGCCACAAGGGCTTCCTCGCGGTCGTCGCCGACGGCATGGGGGGTCACCAGACCGGCGAGGTGGCCAGCCAGCAGGCGCTGGACACGTTCCTCGCCACGCTGCGTTCGCTGCGCGCCCACCCGCCGGCCGCGCTCGCGCGCGCCGCGCAGGCGGCCAACCTCGAGGTCTACGCGCTCGCGACCGAACGGCCCGAGCACCAGGGCATGGGCACCACCCTCACCGCCCTGCTGATCGACGACCAGGTCGGCCTCATCGGCCACGTGGGCGACTCGCGCGCCTACCGGCTCCGCGACGGCGAGCTCGTCCAGCTGACCCAGGACCACTCGTGGGTGGCCGACCGCGTGCGCCAGGGCCTGCTGTCGATGGAGGAGGCGCGTCGGCACCGCTGGCGCAACGTCATCACCAACGCCCTGGGCGCCGGCTCCACCTTCCGCCTCGATCTCGGCAGCGTCGACGTCCGCGCGGGCGACCGCTTCCTGCTCTGCTCCGACGGCGTCTCCGCGATGGTCTCCGAGGGGCTCATCGCCCAGATCCTGACCGACCACGCGCCGCAGGCGGCCGCGGACGCACTGATCGCCGAGTCGAACGACCGCGGCAGCCCGGACAACGTCACCGCCGTCGTGGTGGAGGTCGCCGCCGTCGCCCAGCGGCCGAAGCGCTACGAGCTGCCGCCGGCCAGCGCCGAGCCGACCTCGGTCGAGGTCGGCGACACGATGTCCGGCATCCGCGAGGTCGAGGACACGTTCCCGCTGCGATCGCCGCTGAGGCTCCTGCGGCGCCAGCCCTGGTACCCGTACCGCGGCTGGATCGTCGGCTCGGTGTACCTGCTGCTGCTGTTCATCGTGTTCTCGTTGTGGCGCGGCTGACGCGGTTCCGGGACGAGACCCGCCCGATGGGCTTAGGCTAGGGCATGCAGCGCCCCATCCAGACCGACCGCGCCCCCGCAGCCATCGGCCCCTACAGTCAAGCCATCCGCGTCGGCGACCTGGTGTTCACCTCCGGCACGCTGCCGATGCGCCCCGACGGCAGCATGGTCGAGGGCGACATCGCCGTGCAGGCCGAGCAGGTGATGGAGAACCTGCAGGCCGTGCTCGCCGCGGCCGGCACCACCTTCGGCCACGCCGTCAAGTGCACCTGCTTCCTCGCCGACATGAACGACTTCGCGGCGTTCAACGAGGTCTACGGCCGCTACTTCGGCGAGGGCGCGCCGGCGCGCAGCACCGTCGAGGTGGCGCGGCTCCCGAAGGACGCGCGCGTCGAGGTGGAGTGCGTCGCCTGGGTGCCGAGCGCCTGACCCCGGCCGGTCCCGCCTAGAGGTACAGCCACACGACGTAGGTGAGGTAGGCGACCAGCAGCAGGACGCCACGGCGGCGGCCCAGCCGGCGGTCGACCACCATCAGCAGCGGCACCGCGAGCGCGAAGCCCAGCATGATCGCCAGGTCGAGCCTGAGGCCCACGGGCGGCACCTCGATCGGATGGACGACCGCGGCCGTGCCCAGCACCGCCAGCAGGTTGAACAGGTTCGAGCCGATCACGTTTCCGAGGATGATGTCGGTCTCGCGCCGCAGCGCGGCGATGAGGCTGCTCGCGAGCTCCGGCAGGCTGGTGCCGAGCGCCACCAGCGTCAACCCGATCACGCGCTCGGGCACGCCCCAGATGAGCGCGAGGGCCGTCGCTCCGGTGACCAGCGCGTGGGCGCCGTAGGCCAGCACCGCCACGCCCGCCGCGACGCCGACGGCGTCACGCCACGGCTGCCGCCGCGTGGCCGCCGCGTCGCCGGCATCGTCCAGCAGGATGGCGGGGGCGCCGCCCGAGCGGAAGGCCCCCAGGAGGAAGGCGGCGAGCGCGAGCCACAGCAGCAGCCCCTCCCACCGCAGCAGGCGCCCGTCGAACAGCAGCGGCAGGGTTAGCACGGTGGCGGCGAGCATCCAGGGCACCTCGCGCCGCAGGAACGAAGCGTTCGTCGCCAGCGGGTACGCCAGGGCGGTCAGCCCGAGGATGAGGCCGACGTTGGCGACGTTGGACCCGACGACGTTGGCGAGGGCCAACTCGGGAGCGCCGCGAAACGCGGCGACCAGCGTGGCCGCCAGCTCCGGGGCCGAGGTCCCGAACGCCACGACCGTCAGGCCGATCACCATCGGCGAGATGCCGAGCGCCCGCGCCAGCGACGAGGCGCTGCGGACCAGCAGGTCGCCGCCCAGGTACAGGCCCAGCAAACCGACGACGACCAGGACGACGTTCACCGCGCCAGGCTATCACCACCGGCCGCCGCCACCCACGGACCATCCGCTTCACACCCGGCCGCGTTAGGCTGGGACCCATGCGAAGCCGCCTCCTCGATGTCGCCCTCATCGTGGGCCTCGTGGCGGTCGCCGGCGGCATCATGTGGACCCTGTTCAACCTCGGTTCCAGCCCCCGCACCGACGCCCCGACGCCAGCCACCGTGTCACCGGCGCCCACCGCGCCCGCCGGGTCGCAGGTGACCCCGGTCGACCCCGCCGGGTCGCAGGTGACCCCGGTCGACCCCGCAGGGTCGCAGGTGACCCCGGTCGAACCGGGCGCCGCGGCGTCCCCGTCCGCGCCGCCTGCGACCAACACCGCTGACGCGCCCGCCGCCGCTCCGCCGCCCGAGCCGCGGGTGGTGCCCGAGGGCAGCGTCGCGCTGGAGCGCATCGGCTTCAGCTACGTCACCGGCGGCCCCGGCGCGTGCGGCGTCGTGCTGGAGGCGTGGGTCCACGTCGCCGTCTCGCGCGACCTGCTCGCCGAGTACGGCTGCGGCGCCGAGGTGCTCGTCACGCTCGACGACCCCGCCGACGGCCGCAGCGAGGTCGCGGGCGTCATCGGCGACACGATGAACCCCAGCTTCGAGCGCACCGTCAACGTCTACGTCGGCGAGGACGAGGACGCCTTCGCGTACGGGCTGACGACCGGGGTGTTCGCCCCGCGGTGATCGCGCGGCGCGGGGCGAGGGTGCGCAGCGGGCATGGTTCCGGTCCTCGACCGGCGCATGCCGCGACGGCGACCTCCCCTATACTCGCCGCATGAAGGACGCCGAGTTGGCCCGTCTGCGCGGGGTGTTCGGCCGCTACCCGGAGGTGGCCGGCGTGTGGCTGTTCGGCTCCCACGCCCACGGGACGGCGTCGGCCCGGAGCGACGTCGACCTGGCGATCGACCCTGCCGTGCCCAGCGCGCGCGACCGCAAGCTCGACCTCCTGACCGACCTCGTCGAGGCCGGCTTCGAAAGCGTCGACCTGGTGGTGCTGGACCGCGACGACCCGGTCCTGCGCTTCGAGGCCATCGGGCCCAACCGCCTCGTCTACGCCGCAGACGGCTACGATCCCGACGAGGCGTTCGCGCAGGCGCTCAGGCGGTACGACGACACCGCGCGCCTTCGACGGCTGGTCCGCGAGGCGTACTACGAGGGGTTGGAACGCGAGACCGATGACGTCTTCGAGCGCAGGTCGCGACGCTTCGAGGAGGTCCTCGGCATCCTCGAGCGTCTGGCCGAGACCCCGTGGTCGCGCTTTCATGCCGAACCGGAGAAGTACGGCAGCACCGAGCGCTTCTTGCAGCTCGCCGTAGAGATCCTCGACGACCTCGGTGCCCATGTGGTGGCGCGCGCTCAGTTGGGACCGGTCGCCAGCTACGGCGACGTGCCGGAGCGGCTACGGGAGGCCGGGCACCTGACCGAGACGCAGGCCCACACCTGGCGCCGCATCATCGGCTTCCGCAACGTGCTGGTCCACGATTACCTGGAGGTGGACCTCACGATCGTGTACGACGTCCTGCAGAACCGGCTCGAGGACCTGCGCGACCTCCACCGGTCGCTGCTCGCCGCGTATCGGGGACTCGGCTGAGGATCGGGCCTTGGGGACGGTTCAGATGCCTCGCGCGAAGCCGGCCATACGATGGGTCGGGGGCCGCGATGCGGCCCCCGAACGCCTTGGCGACTGCGTCGAGACGTGCTCTACGCACCCCTCCAGAGCAACGCTCGGCAGTTCGGGACCGCGCTGCGGTCCCGAACTGCTTGGCGCTTCTTTGGAGGGGCGCCTAGGCGCCCCTCTCACGGCACGGTGCACGGCAGTTCGGAGACGCCAAGCGTCTCCGAACTGCTTGGCGCTTCTTTGGCGAGGGGCTATGCCCCTCGCCAAAGAAGCGCACGCTTGACTTCCTCGATCGCCCGCGTGATGGGGATGTCGCGCGGGCACGCCTCGGTGCAGTTGTAGGCGGTGCGGCAGCGCCACAGGCCGTTGGCCTGGTTGAGCACCCCGAGGCGCTCGGCGGCGCCCTGGTCGCGCGAGTCGAAGATGAAGCGGTGGGCGTTGACGATCGCGGCCGGCCCCAGGTAGCGGCCGTTGGTCCAGAAGACCGGGCAGCTGGTGGTGCAGGCGGCGCACAGGATGCACTTGGTGGTCTCGTCGAAGATCGCCCGGTCCTCGGCGCTCTGGTAGCGCTCGCCGGGGGGTGGCGGATCGTCGTTGATGAAGAACGGCAGCACGGCCTTGTAGGAGTCGAAGAACGGCTCCATGTCGACGATGAGGTCCTTGAGGACCGACAGCCCGCGGATGGGCTCGATCGTGATGCGCTCGCCGAGGTCCTTGACCAACACCTTGCAGGCGAGGCGGTTGACGCCGTTGATCAGCATCGCGTCGGAGCCGCAGATGCCGTGGGCGCACGAGCGGCGGAAGGCCAGCGTGCCGTCCACCTCCCACTTCAGGTGGTTGATGACGTCGAGCACGCGGTCGGAGCCGCGCGCCTCGAGCTTGTACTCGGCCCAGTAGGGTCGCGCGTCGGCCTCCGGGTTGTAGCGCTTGATCTTGACGTTGATCTGCATGGCCCCCGCCTCAGTAGGTCCGCGGCTTGGGCTCGTACTTGCCCAGCGTGACCGGCTTGTAGTCGATGCGGACGCCGTCCCCATCCTTGTAGACCAGCGTGTGCTTCAGCCAGGTGGCGTCGTCGCGCTCCTTGAAGTCCTCGCGCGAGTGCGCCCCGCGCGACTCCTGGCGGTTGAGCGCGGCGTGCACCAGCTGCTCGGCGTTGTCGAGCAGGAAGCCGAGCTCGATCGCCTCGAGCAGCTCGGTGTTGAACTTGTGGCCCTCGTCCTCGACGCCGACGCACTCGTAGCGCTCCTGCAGGTCGCGCAGGATCTCCACCTGCTGGCTGAGGAACTCCTCGGTGCGGAACACCGACGCGTGGTCCTGCATCGTGTCCTGCAGCTCGCGGCGCAGGTGCGACACGCGCTCCTTGCGCTTCCCCTTGCGGACGCCGTCGACGAGCTCGCGGGTGCGGTCCTGCACGCCGGCCGGGAGCTCGGTGAAGCCCTCGGAGGCGGCGAACTTGGCGGCCTCGATGCCGGCGCGGCGGCCGAAGACGATCAGGTCGCCGAGCGAGTTGGTGCCGAGCCGGTTGGCGCCGTGGATGCTGGCGCAGGCGACCTCGCCGGCGGCGTAGAGGCCGGGGACGATGGTGTTCTGGCCGTCGGAGATCACCTGCGTGTCGATCGTGGTGGGGATGCCGCCCATCGC
>JAABRV010000127.1 GCA_011390735.1 Trueperaceae bacterium
CCCGACGCCCAACGTGTGCTCGGTTCCGTCTACCTCGAGGAGACGGCGCCGTTCATGGATGCGTACCGCGTCGATGCCGCCACGCGCGCCGCGATCGTGTCTTGCGACGTGCGGGTCGAGGCGTGGCTCCGCAGTGACGCCGATCCCGCCCTCGAACGCCTCATGCTCGCGGCGGTCCGCGCATGGCTGCATGCGGCTTGGCCGTTCCGGCGTCCATGCTGGGGGAGTCGCCGCGGCATGTCGGTGCGGCGGCTACTCCTCGAGGAGCTCGGGCTCGAGCAGATCGCCGCGATCACGTCGCTGGACGGGACGCGCAGGTTCCACCTCCATGCCGAGGCCGCCGATCGGCACCCGTGACGCCGGACGCCCACGCTCGGCCGGTGGACCCACCGCGCGACCGCGCGCGCCGACGGCGGGCCAGCGCGCTAGGTTGGTGGCATGACGAGCCACCGGCTGACGCCCACGGACCCCTCGATGGCGGCGGAGGGCTTCGCGCTGTTCCGCGACGCCTACCTGCGGGCGCGGCGGGCGATCCCGCTGCTGCCGGAACTCACCGAGGACCACGAGGCGCGGTTGCGCCGGCGCGTGGAGCGGGCGTTCGCCCGCGGCGGGTTCGCCGTCTGGCACGGGGACTCGCTGCGCGGCTTCATGATCGCCGGGCCACCGTTCGCCTTCCGCGGCTCGACCGCCGCGCTGGTGCCCGAGTACGGGCACGCCGTGGCGGAGGGCGAGGAGACCACGCTCGTCGGGCCGCTGTACGCGGCGGTCGCGGAGCGGCTGGCGGGCGAGGGCGTGCCGCTGCACCTGATCGGCCACTTCGCGGCCGATGCGGTGACGACGTCGTCGCTGTTCGAGCTGGGCTTCGGCGCCGTCGTCCGCGAGCGGCTCCGAGATCTCTCCGACGTCGCGGTGAGGGACGCCGCGCGCGCGGACCACGAGGCGTGGCTCGCGCGCGTCGAGCGTGTGCCTCAGGCGGCGGCGTGGGACCGGCTCGCGCCGCTCGCCGCAGAGCACGCCGCGTATTACCTCGAGAGCCCGCTCTTCATGGTCAAGGACGCCTCGCTCGAGGCCGCGATGGCGGACCTCGAGGCCCACCGTTCGGCGGGCGACGCGGCTTACGTGGTCCGGGACGGGGACGCGCCGCTGGCGTACCTGATCGTCGGCCGGTGCCCGGGGGAGAGCGAGGGGCGCCTGCTGGCGGGGACGGCGACGGCGCAGGTGCGGTCGGCGTTCGTGGTGCCCGCGGCGCGCCGGGGCGGGATCGGTGGCGCCCTGCTGCAGCACGCGGTGGATTGGGCCCGCGACGCGGGGTTCGAGCGGCTGTTCGTCGAGCACGAGAGCGCGAACCCGCTGGGCGCCCCGTTCTGGCGGCGGCACTTCGCGCCGTTCCTGGTGTTCTCCATGCGCTACGTCGACCGCATGGCGTAGGCGGCTCGGTCCATCGGGATCGTGGCGCCTCTCACCGCACCGCCTTCATGATCCGCAGCATGGCGCTCACCGCCGCGCCGTGCCCGAAGCCGCTGAGCTGGTTGACGGTGCCGGTGAAGTACAGGTCGCGCTGCGGGTTGTGGAAGGCGAAGGCGCCGGACTGGCCCCAGAACCCGAGCAGCTCGCCGATGGGGTTCAGCGGCGACATGATCCAGGGGACCCACTGCTTCTCCAGCCCGATTCCGAAGTCGAACTGGCCGGGGAAGTAGATGCGGTTCCACTGCTTGAGCTCCTGCACGGTCTCGCGGGGGAAGAAGCGGCCGCTGAAGAACGCCTTCAGGAAGGTCATGACCTCGCGGGCGGTGGAGACGATGCCGCCCTCGGCGGTGATGGACGCGATGTAGCGCGGCACGTGCACGGGCGCGTCCTTGTAGAACATCGGCGCCGGCGTGGCGTCCTCCGGGTCGGCGAAGGCGTACATGTCGCGCAAGCTGAGCTCGTCGAAGATGAGCTCGGCCGTCCGGTCGACGCCGTTCGTCACGTGCAACCCACGGATCAGGGCGGTCGGCAGGTAACGGCCGATCGGGTCGTCCAAGTCGATCCGCCCTTCCTGGCGGAGCCGCAGCACCACGACGGTGACGTACATCTTGGTGACGCTGGCGATGAAGTAGCGTTGATCGGCCTGCAGGTTGCCGGCCGCGCCGCACCACGACAGGCTCACGTCGCCGCTCTCGACGCACAGGATGGCGCCGTGCACGGCACGGCTGAGCGCCATGCGCCCAACGGCGTCCTCCAGGATCGGCGTCGCCGGGTAGCGGCGGGCGGGCTGGTCGGCGAGGGCCATGGCGGCGTTCGGGCGTCAGGGCAGGTGTCGGAAGAAGGCGGCGATCGCCGCAGGGGTCGCGGCCGGCCAGGCGTGGGGGTCGTACCGGCCGCTCGGCCAGGTGGCGTCGTCGTGCGCGCACCAGGCGACGGGATCGGGGACGTCGTCGCGCCCGTAGAGAACGCATCGCAGCCGCACCAGGGCAGGGTCGATGGCGGGTGCCGCCGACGCCTGGGTGAGGCCGTTCGCGGCCCTGAACGCGTCGCGGGCGCGCTCGCCGGCGCCGATGGGCACCAGCGCGTCGTCCGGGTGGTGGATGAGCAGGGCCGCGGTCCCGGCGAAGCACGGTCCCCCCTGGAGCCCCCCGGCGACCGACGCGACGGCCCGCACGCGGTCGCCCAGGGCGCAGGCGACGTCGTTGGCGAAGTAGGCGCCCAGCGAGTGGCCGACGACGAACACCCTCTGCAGGTCGATGCAGCGTGCCTGGCCGACGGCGGCGATGATCGCGTCCACCAGCGCGAAGTCCCGCAGGGCGTCGGCCGGGTCGCCCGGGTCACCCCAGGCGAACGTGCCCGGGCCCGCGGGCAGCGCCTGCGGGTAGACGATGACCGCCTCGGGCAGGGCCCCGTCGAGCCGGAAGTAGCGCCGGGCCCTGGCCGCGTCGTTGGTGCGGCCGTGGAAGGCGATGACCAGGTCGCGCGGTTCCAGGGCGGGACCCGCGGGCGCGTGGCTCAGGACGAGGCGTTCCTGGCCGCGGACGACCAGGCGCTCGGGGATCGTGGCGACGACGGGGTCGAAGCAGGCTGGCGAGGGGCGTGAACGGGCGCGCGTCGGCGCGTCGGTGACGCTCCCGATGCCCGCCGGGACGACCGTCGCGGCGGGGCCGCCGATGCGCGGCGCGCACGCGGCGAGCAGCAAGAGGCAGACGACGAGCGTGGCGGGCGTGGCGAACCGGGGTCGTGGGCTTGCGAGGCGACGGGCCACGCGGCGAGGTTAGCGTCGGTAAGCAACGCGCTGCCGTGCGTTTCCTCCGGCCGCGGCGGTACGCCGCGTCCGGGGAGAGCGGGTCGGCGTCCACGGCCTCGGGCGGCAGCCACGCGCTGCCCCGACGGCCATGTGCCGCTACAGTGGAGGCGGAACCCACCATGAGACGAGGAGGTCGCATGGTCCACGCGAACCGGAACCCTTCATGACGCGCGTCACCGTCGCGCTGGTCCAGACCGACCCCGGACGCGACAAGGCCGCCAACGTCGATCGGACGCTGGCGTTCGTCGCCGAGGCGGCCGAACGCGGCGCCGACGTCGTCGCCCTGCCCGAGACGTTCCACTGCCGCGGGCCCAGCGAGGTCATGCTCGCGAACGCCGAGCCGATCCCCGGTCCGTTGTCGCGCGCCCTGGCCGACGCGGCCCGGCGGCACCGCGTCCACCTCCTGGCGGGCTCGTTCAACGAGCTCGTCGACGACGCCGAGGACGACCGCACCTACAGCACGAGCCTGCTCTTCGCGCCCGACGGGGCGCAGCTCGCGCGCTACCGCAAGATCCACCTGTTCGACGTCGCCGTCGAGGGCCGCTTCGCGGTCCTCGAGTCCCGTCGCAACCGGCCGGGCGAGGAGGTCGTGACGGCCGACACCGGCTTCGGGCGCGTCGGGCTGTCGATCTGCTACGACCTGCGCTTCCCGGAGCTCTACCGTGCGCTCGCCATGGCCGGTGCCCGCGTCCTCTTCGTGCCGTCCAACTTCTCCGAGCGCACCGGCCGCGACCATTGGGAGGTGCTGCTGCGCGCCCGCGCGATCGAGAACGGCGCGTACGTCGTCGCCCCCGCCACCATCGGTGACGCCGGCGGCCAGGGCGGCTTCGCGGCCTACGGCCGCTCGCTCGTCGTCGATCCCTGGGGCACGGTGGTGGCGTGCGCACCGGACGGTGAGGGCGTCACCCTGGCCACCCTCGATCTCGCCCGCGTCGATGCCGTGCGCGCGTCCCTGCCGACGCTGGAGCACGTCCGCCCCGCCGCGTACGGCAACCCCGCCGCGGGAGATGAGCCGTCGTGACACCGGCTTCCGGGGGCGAGCGGGTGCGACCCTTCGCCGAACTCAGCCCCGTCGGCAAGCAGCGCCGCGTGGCGCGGCTCGCGGCCGAGGCGCTGAAGGCCTACGACCTGAGGGTCTCCAGCGTGCGCGTGCACGCCTTCGCCACGAACCTGCTCTACCGCGTGCGGTCCGACACCGGGGGGCGCTACATGCTGCGCATGGCGTTCCCTGGATGGCGCACGCTCGCCGACCTGGAGGCCGAGGCCGCCTGGCTCGAGGCCCTGCAGCGCGACACGGACATCGGCGCACCGGCCATCGTTCGTGCGCGCGGCGGCGAGGCGGTGCTGCGGATGCGGGGACCGGGGGTTTCCGACGACTGGCACGCGACCCTGATGACCTGGGTCGATGGCCGGCTCCTGGCACACCACCTCGACGAGGCCAACCTCGCGCGCCTGGGCGGGCTCTTCGCGCGGCTGCACCTCCACGGCCGTGCGTGGGCGCCGCCGGCGGATTTCAGCCAGCGTCGCTTCGAGGCGTTCCTGTCGCGCGGGGAGCCGGACGAGCTGTTCGAGGGGGGCGCGATCGAGGGGCTGGGCGAGGACGACCGCGCGGCCTTCGAGCGAGCGCGCCAGTGGGTCGAGCGGGCGTACGCCGGGCTCGACCGAGCCGACCTGCGGGTCATCCACTGCGACCTGTGGCACGAGAACGTCAAGCTCGACCGCGGTCGGCTGCGGCCCTTCGACTTCGAGGACACGGTCTGGGGCTACCGCCTGCACGACCTCGCGATGGGCCTGCTCGACCTGCTGGAGACCGTCGGGCCCGAGCGCTACCCACACCTGCTGGCGGCCTGCCGGGACGGCTACGAGCGGCTGCTGCCGTGGCCCGAGGGTGATCTCGAGGTGCTGCAGATCGGGCGGCTGCTGTGGAAGGCGAACTGGGTCGCGCGTTTCCAGCCGGCGTCGTTCGGCGCCATGGGGGCGGCGTACGGCGGGGTGTTCCGGGGGTTCGAGGGGGGCGGGGGGTTGCGGCTGCCGAACTGACGCCGCCGTTAGGGTGGCGGTCGGGGCGGCGCGACCTCGGAGGAGCTGCGGGGGGCGCCGGACGATTCGCGTCGTCCGAGGGCGGCCGCCGTCGCCTCGGCCCGCCGCGCCAGGGCCGTGGCGGCCCGCGAGGAGCGTCGCCTAGATCCACCGCGTCGGCGGCCGCGCCACGACGCGACCCTTCCAGGTCGCGCGCCGCCGGACGCCGTCGACGAACGACCGCAGCGCCACCGCCAGGAACCCGAAGAACGTGAGCGGGTAGATCAGCGCCGGCCAGATCGGCAGCCGCAGGCGGGCGTAGATCACCACCCAGGTGACGAGGGCGAGCGTGACGGAAGCGACGAGCAGCGTCGGGTCGGCCCCCACCCCAGCGGGCAGGGCGACGTGCAGCGCGAGCAGCGTGACCGGCTCCAGGTGCGCGTACGTCAGCCACCCCCACACGAAGGCGTAGGGGAGGATGGCGTAGCCGAAGGCGGCGAAGAGGTTCTTGCCGAAGCCGGCGGCCGCCTCGCGGCCGCTGCGGTACATGCGGCAGCGCACGAGCGACGTCGCGTCCATGACCCGGCAGGCGAGCCGCGCGCTGGCGACGCGCCGGGCGAGGTCGAGGTCGTCCACGACGCTGCCGCGGACGGCCGCGTGACCGCCGACCTCGTCGTAGGCGTCGCGGCGGAACGCCATGAGCTGCCCGACGGCGCGGGCGAAGGCCGGCCGCCGCCACACCAGGCCGAGGGCCAGCGGCGTGAAGGCGAGGAACGCCCAGTAGAGCATCGGCACCAGTAGCTTCTCGCCCAGGGTGCCGAGCACCTGCCGTGGGAGTCCGGAGAGCAGGTCGGCGCGGCTCGCGTGCAGCGTCCGGACGATCGCGTGGACGGCCCCCGGATCGAAGAAGTCCGTGTCGGCGTCGGCGAACAGCAGCACGTCGCCGCGCGCCGCGAGCGCGAGCTGGTGGCACGCCCAGTTCTTGCCCGTCCAGCCGGGCGGCGGCTCTCGACCCTCCAGGACGACGAGTCGCGCGTCCCGCGCCCGCTCGCGCGCGAGGATGGCGGGCGTGTCGTCGTCGGAGCGGTCGTCGAGCACCAGGACCTCGAGGCGTGGGTAGCGCTGCGTCAGCAGCGAGCGGACGCACGCGCCGACGTTCGCCGCCTCGTTGCGCGCGGGCACCAGCAGGGAGACGAGGGGGAGCGGGCCAGCGGCGCGGTCGGGCCGTGGCCCGCTCGGCGGTCCGCGGCGCGGGCGCAACAGCACGACGGCGTTGCTCAGCACGACCAACAGGATCGCCGCCTGGAACACCAGGATGCCGAGGACGGCGTCGTGGGTGAGGTAGCGGACGAGCTCGCCTGTCATGCCCGCGGACCGGTGGATCGCGGATGATGGGCGCCCCGTCGGCGACGTCGGGGGGCCTCGGCGAGATCCGCACGGTGCTTCCACAGGATGATGGCGGCCTGGACGAGCAGCGTGAGCAGCAGGGCGCGCTCGGGAACCCACAGGAGCACGCCGAGCAGCATCGCCGTGAGCGTCGCCGCCACGGCCCACCCGTCCGGCTCGACGCGCCGCGTCGCGACG